>CAZEGV010000022.1:0-39746 GCA_964511645.1 uncultured Cytophagales bacterium | reverse complement strand
TCAAAAATTGAAATTTTTATGCTTTTTCCCTACTTATTCTTTCGGACAGTTATGGAAAATAAACAATGTTTTGTACCCGTCGGGTTAATAACTATAGTCATTGTTGTGCTTTCATATATTAACTATTACATTTCCTATTTTCTCTCCACATAGAACATATTCGTAAGCCAAGTTTATTTCTTCTAATGAATATTCTCGGTCTATAACTGGTTTAAATTTTTCTTTTTTCAATAGTTCCATAATATAGGGTATGGTTTTTTGCGTACTAAAAGGTACAGGGAAGATTACTTTTTTCCTTTTAGTAATTGACGTTGTGATTGAATAAAATAAATTTTGTGAATATGGACCCAACTCTGAAGATATATAAATCCCGTTTTCCTTTAATAAAGGTTTACATTTTCCAAAAGTACTTTTTCCAACAGCATCAAATATAAAATCGTATTTCCCATTATCGTCTGTGAAATCCTTCTTAGTATAGTCATAGACTTTATCAGCACCTAAAGATTTAATTAATTTGATATTTTTCGTATTACACGTTGCTGTAATTTGGACATCATATTGTCTGACAAATTGTAAAAGAGCAGAACCAATTCCACCTGTTGCTCCATTAATAAGAATTTTTTGCCCAGATTGGATACTAACTTTATGGACAAAGGTATAGGCATAATGAGCCCCTTCCAAACTTGCAACGGCTTGTTTATAATTTAAGTTTTTAGGAATAGAAAATAGACTTTTGTCTACTATCGTTATATATTCAGCTTGTGATTCTGACCCCGTGTCATTAAATCCAAATACTTTATCCCCAATTCTAAATGACTTAACATTTTTTCCTAATGATATTACTTCACCTGCAAAATCTGTCCCTAAAATTATTTTTCTTGGTTTAAACAAGCCTAAAACAAATCTCATAATAAATGGTTTGGCTGTGAGGTTTGCACAATCTGTTCGGCTGACTGTAGTAGCATACACATTAATTAAAACCTCATTATCTTTTGGGATAGGTTTTTTAATATTCTTAATTCTTATCTGATTTGGCAAACCATATGTTCTGCGTATAGAGGCTTTCATTTTTTGTATGTTAATATTCGAGCGGTCTGTCATAATAAAGCACAACGTCTAGGCTAAGATTTCGTTTGGGGTTTCAAAGCACTGAACTATCGGTTTATTACTAAACTTTGTTCAAAGATACGATCTTTAAATTAAGCACAAAACCCGCAATTACGTTTACATTTTGTTGTGCATTCGTACTTTTTCTTTTAACTTCATTAAAGTATGGTTGTTTAAGCCATATATTTTCATCTCCAATAGCTGTAAATTTATATTTGGCTCTTGTAATGGCAACATTTAATGAATTTGTTTTCCTTGAAATGTCTGAACTGTACCAATATGACTTTTTAACCCCTTTGATCCTTTTCCATTACAGAATTATCGTCACTACTACAGGTTAATCTGCCTCTACAAACAATATCGGTATTCTGACTCTAGGGTGATTCTATCGAACATTTCCCTTCGCATTTGTATGTAGACTCCCAAGTTCCGTAAATAAACCTAAATAAAATTCTTGCCATCTGAATGATGCCAGCCTTACAGTAAATAAATAGGTTACTTCTGTAATTATTGTTCTTACTAACAATAATTTTAACCCCGTATTAGCCAACGCACAACTTGGCTCGTTTACTAAAAATGTCCACAGGACATTTTCTCAACGTTCCGCCCTGTAGCTGTTGACTGGAGATACCTGCTTCTCGACACCTCATCAATGATTTACTTGCGTTCAACTCCTTATATTCACACCTGATAATCTCATGGACTATCTTTTCCTAAACGCTCAATACCAAGACTATTAATCAAAGGGGATACCCAAACGGATCCTCAAAAATGAAGTAACTTAGTCTAAGTCTGTAATTGTCCGTCATAATACATGAACTTGCCTAACATTTTTTTGTTATGCACGTACACATAATTATGACAAGCAATCTTACAACGTGTGCAAGAATCAAAGCGGGTTGGTACTCAATCTCTAGAATGTATAATGTACATGCCGAAAAAGAAGATTTTACTATGTCAATGGCTTATGTTTTGATTAATTTATCTCAATCATCAGGAGTTCCATCTACACAAATTGCTCCAAAATTAGGCATGGAGTCAAGAAGCTTAACGAGGGTACTTAAGCAAATGGAAAATTTGAAAATTATTGAAAAAAATATAGCAAAAGAAGATAAAAGAGTAGTTATGGTTTCTCTTACAAAAAAGGGGAAAAGGTTAAAAAAAAGAGCAAAAGCTATTGTGCTGAGTTTTAACAGACAAGTTGAGGAAGAGATTTCTCCTGAACGACTTCAAATATTTGAAGAAGTGATGGGTGAAATTATTAAAATAAGTGAAGTGAATTTAGAAACATAAACATTAGATAGGGATGAATAGAATAATAAAAAAAGTAGCCGTATTAGGCTCAGGAGTAATGGGGTCTCGTATTGCTTGTCATTTTGCCAATGTTGGGCTTGACGTGTTATTACTAGATATTGTACCGAGAGAGCTTACTGACAAAGAGAAAATAAAAGGACTTTCTTTGGAAGATAAAATTGTACGAAATAGAATTGTAAATGATGCGTTGACGTTTTCTTTAAAGTCTAATCCATCCCCTATTTACTCTAAAAAATACACAAGTCGTATTGCTACAGGAAATATGGAAGATGATTTGCATAAAATATCAGATGTAGATTGGATTATTGAGGTTGTAGTAGAAAGCTTAGATATCAAAAAAATTGTGTTTGGAAATGTTGAAAAGCACCGTAAAGAGGGTACTTTAATAACATCTAATACTTCTGGGATTCCGATAGGGCTTATGGCAGAAGGTAGAAGTGAAGATTTTCAAAAACATTTCTGCGGGACTCATTTTTTTAACCCCCCAAGATACCTCAAGCTACTAGAAGTAATTGCAGGACCTAAAACTGATGCTAGCGTAATTGATTTCTTTATGAAATATGGAGATCAGTTTTTGGGGAAAACAACGGTGCTTTGTAAAGACACCCCAGCATTTATAGCCAATCGTGTAGGTATTTACGGGATTATGAGTACGCTAAAGGCGGTAGAAGATTTAGGATTAAGCGTATCAGAGGTAGATAAGCTAACAGGGGCAGTAGTTGGGAGACCTAAGTCAGCTACTTTTCGTACGATGGATGTAGTGGGGAATGATACACTCATTAAAGTGGCAAATAACCTTTATGCAGGGTTACCAAAAGATAAAAAAAGAGATGATTTTAAATTACCACAAATGCTTCAAAAAATTGAAGAAAATAAATGGTATGGTTCTAAAACTGGATCAGGATTTTATAAAAAGTCAAAAAATGAAAAAGGAAAGACTGAAATTCTGGCATTAAACCTCAATACTTTTAAATATGAGCCACAAGAAAAAGTAAAATTTGCTACTTTAGGTCAGACCAAAACAATAGAAGCATTAAAGGACAGGTTTGAAATACTATTAGCCGGGAAAGATAAAGCCGGGGATTTTTACCGCCGTACTTATTTTGATTTATTCACTTACGCTACTAATCGCATTCCAGAGATTACTGATGAACTATACAAGGTGGATGATGCAATGAAAGCAGGTTTCGCTTGGGAACTCGGACCTTTTGAGACTTGGGATGCAGCAGGCTTAGAAAAAACTTTATCAATGATGAAAAAAGCGGGTTACACCGTAGCTTCTTGGGTAGATGAGATGTTGGCCAGTGGCGTTCAATCATTCTACAAAATTGAAGGAGGAGTTAGGAAGTACTATGATATTCCTACTAAATCGTATAAAGCAATCCCAGGCTTAGAATCATTTATTTTATTAGATAATATCAGAGAAAATAAAATCGTTTGGCAAAATGCCGGAGCTAGTTTATTTGACATTGGAGATGGTGTTCTAAATTTAGAATTTCATAGTAAAATGAATACGCTTGGCGGAGAAGTAATACAAGGTATTAACAAAGCTATTGATATTGCTGAAAAAGACTATAATGGATTAGTAATTGCTAATGAAGGTACTAATTTTTCTGTCGGAGCAAACCTTGCTTTATTATTTATGCACGCTACTGAGCAAGAGTATGATGAGATTAATATAATTATACGACAGTTTCAAAACACATTAATGAGAGTAAGATACTCTGGTATACCAGTAGTAGTAGCTCCGCATAATATGACACTTGGTGGAGGTTGTGAAATGACACTTCATGCTGACAGAGTACAAGCATCAGCAGAGTTGTATACAGGGCTTGTAGAGTTTGGAGTAGGTCTAATTCCTGCGGGTGGAGGTACTAAAGAAATGACCTTAAGAGTAGCCGATAATTTACAAGATGGAGACATAGTTTTGAACGCTTATCGAAATGCATTTTTGACTATTGCTATGGCAAAAGTTTCTACTTCTGCAGAAGAAGCAAGAGAGTTAGGGTTCTTAAAACAAGGTGATCAAATTTCAATTAATAAAGCAAGACAAATTATAGATGCTAAGCGATCTGTACTACAAATGGCAGAAGAGGGTTATGTACAAAAGAAAATGCGTACCGACATTATGGTTTATGGAAAACAACTATTAGGCTTGTTTTATATTGGGGCAAACACCATGAAAAGTGGAAATTATATTTCGGATCATGATGTGAAAATATCTCAAAAACTAGGTTATGTAATGGCAGGAGGAGATTTGTCAAGCCCTACTAAGGTTTCAGAACAATATTTACTAGATCTAGAGCGAGAAGCATTCTTATCTCTTACTGGAGAAAGAAAAACACTAGAAAGGATTCAGAGCATCTTGACAACAGGTAAACCATTAAGAAACTAATTAACGATAGTTAAAAAACATTAAAATACAATCAGATGAAAGAAGTATATATAGTAGCTGGATATAGATCAGCAGTAGGAAAAGCACCACGAGGAGTTTTTAGATTTTATCGCCCAGATGATTTAGCCGCAGATGTAATTAAACATTTGGCAAAATCAGTGCCTGAGATTGACAAAGAACGTATAGATGATGTAATAGTTGGTAATGCTACTCCAGAAGCAGAACAGGGTTTAAACATTGGGCGTTTGGTATCTCTGATGGGTTTGGATAGTATCAAAGTGCCAGGGATGACGGTTAATCGTTATTGTTCATCTGGACTAGAATCAATCGCTATTGCTGATGCTAAAATAAAAGCTGGGATGGCTGATATTATTATAGCAGGAGGGGTAGAGTGCATGAGTCCAATCCCTTTTGGCGGATGGAGAGTGAGTCCCAACTATGAAGTAGCAAAAACTAATCCTGACCATTACTGGGGGATGGGATTAACTGCAGAGGCAGTAGCAAAAGAATTTAATATTGCCAGAGAAGACCAAGATGAGTTTTCATACAACTCTCACCAAAAAGCATTAAAAGCCATTAAAACAGGGCGATTTGATGATGATATTGTTCCAATAACGATTAAAGAAACTTATTTGGACAAAAATGAAAAAAAACAAACAAGAGAATATACTGTAAGCCAAGACGAAGGAGCTCGTGCAGACACGTCTCTTGAACGATTGGCAAAATTGCGACCAGTATTTGCTGCAGGAGGATCTGTAACGGCAGGAAATTCTTCTCAAACATCTGACGGAGCGGCATTTGTAATGCTCGTATCTGGCGAGGTGCTCAAAGAATTAAATTTAAAACCAATAGCTCGATTAGTGTCTTATGCAGTAGCAGGAGTACCACCTAGGATTATGGGAATAGGACCCGTAGAAGCAGTGCCAAAAGTATTGAAGCAAGCAGGGATGAAAATCGAAGAGATGGATTTAATAGAACTAAATGAAGCTTTTGCTTCACAATCCTTAGCCGTAATTAGAACATTAGGGCTTAACCAAGATATTGTGAACGTAAATGGTGGTGCAATTGCCTTAGGGCATCCATTAGGTTGTACAGGTGCTAAGTTGTCCGTTCAGATATTTAATGAGCTAAAAAAACGAGATCAAAAATATGGAATGGTAACGATGTGTATCGGTACGGGGCAAGGAGCTGCGGGTATTTTTGAAATGCTATAAAATATTATTAACCTTATTAAATAATACAGATATGAAAAAAATTGGAGGAGAATTTCTAATAAAAGAAACAAAATCATCAAACATTTTTAGTCCTGAAAATTTTAGTGAAGAACAAAAAATGATGGCACAATCGTGTCAAGAGTTTTTAGAAATGGATATATTCCCTATGCTCGATAAAATTGATAGCATGGAAGAAGGCTTAATGCCTAAGCTTTTAGAAAAATCAGGTGAGCTAGGTTTGTTGTCAATTTCTATTCCTGAGCAATACGGAGGATTTGGTGGTGATTTTAATACCTCGTTATTAACGACCGAAATTTTAGGAGCTGGTTATTCATTTGCTGTGGCTTTATCTGCTCATACAGGAATTGGGACGTTGCCTATATTATACTTTGGTACACAAGTACAGAAAGAAAAATACTTGCCTAAATTAGCAACAGGAGAGTGGAAAGCCAGTTATTGTTTGACTGAACCAGGATCAGGATCAGATGCTTTAGCAGCAAAAACAAAAGCTATCTTAGATGGAAATGAGTATATCCTAAATGGACAAAAAATGTGGATTACAAATGCAGGATTTGCCGATGTATTCATTGTGTTTGCACAAATAGACGGTGACAAATTCACAGGATTTATTGTGGAAAAAGGGACTAAAGGACTATCATTGGGTAATGAAGAGCATAAGATGGGAATTAAAGGCTCTTCTACTCGTCAAGTATTTTTTCAAGATTGTAGAGTGCCAAAAGAAAATATTTTAGGAGAAATAGGAAAGGGACATGAAATCGCTTTTAACATCCTAAATATTGGTAGAATTAAATTAGCAGCAGCAGCATTAGGAGCATCCAAAGATGTTATTACTAAGTCAGTTACGTATGCTAATGAAAGACACCAATTTAATTTACCAATTTCTAAATTTGGAGCAATTAGACATAAATTAGCCGAACAAGCTATTAAAGTATATGCCTTAGACTCCGCCCTATATAGAGCAGGAGAGGACATTCGACTCAAAGAGAAAGAATTAGAAGCAAAAGGATTAGCTTATGAACAAGCAATACTTGGTGCCGCTAGAGAATATGCGATAGAATGTGCATTGCTCAAAATAGCTGGTTCTGAAACCTTAGATTATGTAGTGGACGAAGGAGTACAAATTTATGGTGGTTACGGATTTTCGGCAGACTACCCAATGGATAGAGCTTACCGTGATTCTCGTATCAATAGGATATTTGAAGGTACAAATGAAATTAATCGTATGTTGATGCTCGATATGTTTTTTAAGCGTGCTATGAAAGGAAAAATTGATTTGATGGGTCCAGCTATGGCAGTTCAAAAAGAATTAATGGGGATTCCAGAAATGGGTGATGTAGACGACTCGTTGTTTGCCGAAGAGAAAAAAGCAATTGCCAATATCAAAAAAGCAGTATTGATGACTGCAGGTGCGGCCGCTCAAAAATTAATGGCAACCTTGTCTAAAGAACAAGAAATTTTAATGAATTGTGCCGATATGATTATCGATTTATATCTATCAGAATCTGCATTATTAAGAACAGAGAAATTAGTCGAAAAAGATGGAGAAAATTCAGCTAGCTTACAAATCGCAATGACCAAATCATTTATATTTGACGCTATGGACAGGGTAAACAAATCAGGAAAAGATGCTATTATTACCTTCACAGAAGGAGATGAGCAACGGATGATGTTACTTGGTCTCAAAAGATTTACAAAGATTAAACCATTTAACACTAAAGTAGCTAGACAAGAAGTTGCTCAAGCTATGATTAAGGCTAATAAGTTTATTTTCTAGGGGCTTATAGTATTCTAATAAAAAGGCAGACTTTATGAGACCTGCCTTTTTTACGAGTAAATTATTCAGGTTTCACATAATTTAAGGCTGTTTTATTAGTCTTTCTTTTTATTGAACTCTGCTTTTCTTTTTTCAAAAAAAGCACTTGTACCCTCTTTAAAAGAGTCTGTTTCGGCACATTTGGCAAAATTAATAGCTTCTGTAGTATAATCTAAATCCTTAAAACTAGCATTAACTGTTTCTAAAACTAATTTGATAATCTCGGCAGGTTGTTTTACAATCTTACTGGCTAACTTATTTGTTGTCGATATCAATTCTTCTGGTTTTACAACATGATTGACTAAACCAATTCTTAAAGCTGTTGTAGCATCAATTTTGTTTCCAGTGAGCATCATTTCTAAAGCCATACCACGATTTGTAAGCGTTGTAAGTCGCTGAGTACCCCCATAACCAGGGATAATGCCTAAATTAATTTCGGGCTGTGCAAAAACAGCGTTTTCAGAAGCAATACGAATATGACATGCCATTGCTAGTTCACAACCTCCGCCTAATGCATACCCATTAATTGCTGCTATTACAGGACGAGTGCAATTTTCTATTAGTGAAAAAATATACTGACCTCTGTTTGTGACTTCTCTGGCCGACTCAGTGCTTAGTTTTGCAATTTCTTTGATGTCAGCTCCTGCTACAAAGGCTTTGTCACCGCTCCCAGTAATAATAACACAACGGATCTCAACTGAAATATTCCTGAAGCATTTCTCGATTTCTTCCATCAGTTCAAAGTTAAGTGCATTAAGCTTGCTAGGTCTATTGATGGTTATTGTCAAAACATGGTCTTGCTCTGCTAGTAAAAGGTGTTCATAGTTCATACTAAATAATTACGCATAATTACCACAAAAGTTATAACAACATACTGGGATCAATCCCATTCCAACCTTGCAAACCTCCTGTATGAATAGCGACAATTGTGGTATTAAGGGGGAAGTAATCTTTTTGAATAAGGTCAAAAATTCCAAATATCATTTTACCTGTATAAAGTGGGTCTAATAAAACATCATGATTTTTTTTGAAGGATTGGATAAAGTCTAGTAATTTAGGTTTCATTTTGGCAAAACCACCAAAGTGATAGTTGCTAATAAATCCCCAGTTTTGATAATCTTCTTTAAGAAACTGAGAAATATCGGTCTTTAAATAGTCTGCGTTTTTAATCGCTGGAAAACCCAGTATTATTTTATTACCCTGTAAGCTATTGATGATACCGCTGATAGTTCCTCCGCTTCCTACTCCTGTACAAATATAGTCGAAATCAACGTCTATTTCGCTAATTATCTCTTCACAACCTTTTACTCCTAAGGTATTTGACCCTCCTTCTGGAACGATAAAAGCATTGGGATATTCGGTCTGTAATTGAGCTAAACACTCAGGATTACTCTTGTTTCGATAAGCTTCTCTGGAGATATAAATGAGTTTCATTCCACAATCTGTGGCAAATTGTAAAGTATCATTAAGAGGTGTATGTTCTTCACCTCTGATAATGCCAATAGTTGGAATATTATGTATTTTTCCTGCTGCCGCTAAGCTATAAATATGATTGGAGTAAGCTCCTCCAAAAGATAAAATCTGTTTAAACTTTTCATCTTTAGCTTTTTGAATATTGTATTTTAATTTTCGGAATTTATTTCCTGAAACGTAAGGATGTAACAAGTCATCTCGCTTGAGGTATAAGGATATTTTTTTTTTTGTAAAAAAGGGCTTTGTATTTTTTGTAATGGTGATTCCATAAAAAAAGCCAACTCTAGGGAGTTGGCTTAATGAGTTTTAAGAATTATTTTGTAGCTGCAAAACGCTTAGACACCTCATCCCAGTTAATTAAATTCCAGAATGCTGAGATATAATCAGGTCTACGGTTTTGGTAATTGAGGTAATAAGCATGCTCCCAAACATCCAATCCAAGTACTGGCGTACCTTTTTCTTCAGCCAAGTCCATCAATGGGTTATCTTGATTAGGACTAGAAGTGACAGCAAGTTTTCCGTTGGCTTTAACAATTAGCCAAGCCCAACCAGAACCAAATCTCGTAGCTGCAGCTTTAGAAAACAAATCTTGAAAGGTGTCAAAAGAACCGAAAGCACTATCAATTGCTTTTGCTAAGTCTCCACTAGGTTTCCCACCTCCATTTGGCGACAAAATAGTCCAGAATAATGAGTGGTTGTAAAAACCTCCTCCGTTATTACGTACAGCACCACTTTGAGCACTGATGTTAGCTAAAATCACTTCTACGCTTTTATTTGCAAGGTCAGTGCCTTCTATCGCATTATTTAAGTTTGTTGTGTATCCATTATGATGCTTACTATGGTGTATTTCCATTGTTTTAGCATCAAAGTGAGGCTCTAAAGCATCATAAGCATAAGGTAATTTTGGTAATTCGAAACCCATGATTTTATAAGTTAGTTTTACAATAAGTTTTAATAAGAGATTAAAAATAAGTCATCATAATGATATTCACTATTTTTTATTCCATTCTTTTTTAAGAAAATTAAAACCATATATTTTTATCTGCCTGATTATCATTATTTTGATAAATCATCTTGGAGTCTAAGGATAAAAACCCTACTTTGAAAAATTATTGAATAGACCTATACTCTAAAATATGCAAAAGCTTAGAAACGCTAGCGAAATGTTCGTTGATTACAAGCAACCGTTAAAGGTGATTAATACAATATTTCTGTGTTGGGGGTTGATGAGCGTTGTAAATGGGCTTCTCCTCAATGAATTTGGTATGGCTATCGGTTTAGAAAAAAGTCAAATTAGTCTTTTTGCTTATATGTTTTTTGGCACATACTTTATTTTCGGGATACCTGCGGCGTATATTGTCAATAAATTTGGGTTTAAACAATCAATAGAATATGGCTTGATTACTTCAGCAAGTGCTGTTTTTTTTATGGTAGCGGGGGCAAGAATGCAGAGTGTCCCCATTATTTTATTAGGTATTTTTGTACAAGTAGTTGGGTTTACGATATTGCAAGTAGCATGTAATCCGTACATTATTTTTACCGGTCACCCTAAACAGGGTGCTACTAGGCTGTCTTTTGCTGGTGCTCATAATTCCATTGGTTCGTGGATAGCCCCATTAATTGGTATTCTAATTTCAAATATTACAATCCCAGAAAATATTTCTACCGACATACAGGCCATTATTACCTATAAAACAGAGTTTATTGTATTACCTTATGTTTTAATTACTGTGGTTTTTGCAGGCTTAGCAGTATTGGTTCATTTTTCAGACTTACCAGATTTTAATGACTTTCACGATATAGAGCCCGATGCTGAAGGTTCTGAAAAGAGAACCTCTATACTACAATATAAACACATTTGGTTTGCCTTTTTTGCTATTTTCGCTTACGTAGGTGCAGAGGTTGGGATAATGAGTTCTTTAGGTAGTTATTTACAAGGACATTTAAGTGGAACTCCTCTAGAAGACAGTATAACCTTTATTGCCCCGTACTTTTTAGGGGCTATGATTATTGGGCGATTTATTGGAGGGCATATGTTACGTACATCTTCTCCTGTACGAGTTTTAAAACTATTTTCTTTATTTGCTTTTTTGCTAACAATAGTCTCTATTCTATTAGATACACACGAAGGAATGTTTAGTATCTTGGCTTTAGGGTTCTTTAATGGTGTGATGTGGCCAATTATTTTCACTCTTGCAGTACAAGGAATGGGAAGATTAGTACCTTATATCTCAGGCTTTTTAATTATGGGGATTGTAGGTGGGGCACTTATTAAATACTTAATGAATATTTGGGTAATCAACCCAGAGACAGGGTTTATGACTATTTCTCAGTTTTTGTATATTCCAGCAGGTTTGTATTTGGTTTTATTAGCTTATTCCTTTTGGGGACATGAGTATAAAAAGAAGACTGCTTAAAACTACTTTTCTAACACTGAAAGCAAATATTTTCCGTATCCGCTTTTCAATAATTTACCCGCTAGATTTCTTAGTTGAGGGTCATCTATAAAACCTTTTCGATAAGCAACTTCTTCTATTGCACCAATTTTGAACCCTTGTCTGTGCTCAATTACTTGTATAAATTGTGCAGCATCCATTAGAGAGTCTACTGTTCCTGTATCAAACCAAGCCGTCCCTCTACTCATTACACTTACCTTTAACTTACCTAAGCGTAGATATTCAGCATTTACATCTGTGATTTCATATTCGCCTCTAGTTGATAGTTTTAAATTTTTTGCAATTTGGACAACTTCATTGTCATAAAAATAAATACCAGGCACAGCATAATTAGATTTAGGCTTTTCAGGCTTTTCTTCAATGGAGATAACTTTGCCATTTTCATCAAATTCAACTACTCCATAACGCTCTGGATCATTTACACGGTAAGCATAAATAATCCCACCACTTGGGTTATAGTTTTGAGCCAATAAGCCTCCTAATCCTGAGCCATAAAAGATATTATCCCCTAAGATTAAGGCTACTGAATCATTTCCAATAAAGTCTTCTCCTAAAACAAAAGCTTGAGCAAGCCCATTAGGGTTTTCTTGTATTTTATAAGAAAATTTACACCCAATTTGAGTACCATCTCCCAATAGTTTTTGAAACAAGGGCATGTCGTGCGGAGTAGAAATAATTAATATTTCTCGAATCCCTGCCATCATCAAAATAGATAATGGATAATAAATCATAGGCTTATCATAAACAGGTAAAATTTGCTTACTCACTGCATAAGTCATAGGGTGTAGTCGAGTACCTGAACCTCCAGCTAATATAATTCCTTTCATTTTGGTTATGATTTTATAGAGTTTTCTTTATTAATTTTCTTTTGATAACGTCCTTGTACAATATCAATTAAAATCATGATTCCTAATATAAAGTAAAAGGTAGTTTTACTCATTGGAGTAATATGATTACCGATAATTTCGATATGAGCTAGGTGCCCTCCTTCTGTGATGAGCATAATGCCTACTATTAACAATACAAAAAGTCCTAACACTTCGTAGAGTCTGTTTTTACTCAAAAACTCAGAAACAGTTCCCGAAAGCCAAATCATTAAACCACCGCTTATAATAATTGCCAAAGTCATAATAATCACATTGTCCGTAAGTGCCATTGCACTCAAAATACTATCAAATGAAAAGATAAGGTTCATTATAATTATCCAAAAAATAATACTTGCTATCGACTTTGGTTTCGCCTCTTTATGACCCTCTATATCAAGGCTGAACATATGCGTAATTTCTTTGATAGCAGTGTATAGAATAACAACCCCACCGAAGAGAACTATCAAACTATGGACATTCATCTCGGTAGAGAAATACTCGCTATGGTATTTCACAAAGGGCTCTTGAAAAGACTTTATTAGCTTTATTAAAATAAACAGCAAAGCTATCCTCAAAAAGATAGCACCTCCTACTCCTATTGCACGAACGTAAGCTTGTTTTTCTTTAGGAGCGTGCTTAGACTCTAAGGATATGTACAACAAATTATCAAAACCCAATACAGCCTGTAAAAGCACGAGCATAACTAATGATAAAAGATTTTCTATAGTAAATAAGTCCACCATTAAGTAGTGATTTCATGTTTGAAGAATTCAAATATACATATTTTGAATTTAACAAGACCAACTTGTTGGAGTTCTATCCCATTTATGGTTTTTAAGTTTATGAATAAGCTCTTGAGATAAACCAGTGCTATGCCCAATATTCATATTTGCTTCCATATTACGTATTTGACGTATTCCTGGAATCATTGTAGTCACCGCAGGGTGAGAAGCAATAAATTTTAAGGCTAACTCTGCCAAATTTACATCTTTTCCAAAATCATCTTTAAATTTTTCAGCCCTCTCAATAGTAAGAGATAAGTTTTCTTCCCTGAAATAAATATTTCTAAAATCTCCATTATCCCATTTGCTATCCAAAGACAGTTTACCAGTAAGAGCCCCTTCATCAAAAGGTACACGAGCAATAATTGCTATATTATTTTCTTGACAATAAGAAAATAGTTCATTTTCTGGAGATTGGTCAAAAACATTGTAAATGACTTGCACAGAGTCTATTAACTCTGTTTTTAGTGCTTCTATACAGTTTGTCGGCTCCCAACGGTTCACACTAATACCAAAAGATTCTACTTTTCCTTCTTGTTTAAGCCTGCCTCCTGCCACTCTGGAGATGAAGCCCAACTGTCTTCCCATACGTGAAGTTGCGTTAAACGAATTGTCTCTACACCAAGATTTTTTAAACTTTTCTCTACATATTCTATAATATAACTTGTTGGACACAATTTCATCTAATTGAGAGGATTTACTTGGTGACCACTCATCTTTTTTAGGTGATATTTTTGTTGCAAATCGCAAGCTTTTCTCTTGATGTTTTTTTAATAAATCGCCTAGTATTTGTTCACTTTTTCCCGCACTATAAACTCAAGCAGTGTCAAAAAATTACAGCCTAGTTCTACTGCTCTATCTAGTGATTTGTCGATAATATCGTCATTAAATCCCGACCATTCAGCCATACCCCACATCCTACTTGACTCACCTTCCAGCCTAATTTCCCAAACTTTTTATAAATCATCTAAAAAATTATTTAAGCGTACTTTTGAATCCACTTTCATTAAATATACTCTGGTTATCATCATTTCCCATTAATTCTTGAAGTGTTATATTTTTATTGTGATTCATATAGCTTTTTACAATTTCATAACCTAACCATTGCCCTACCATGCCTGGGCAATTATCTGCTATTTCTATTGTTTTAGGTCTTGGGTCTAAATATCGGCGTGTTGTTTCTCTGTCTTCTTTATAAAAAAGTTGATTTTTAACAAAAAACTGCCAAATATCCACTTTATGAGTTTCCATGTTTTTCATGTCATCCTCAGACCTGCTCAATATTACAGCATTTGGCTCACAAGGTAGCATCATAGAGGTAAAATAATACATTTTACCATAGGCAATGATGTCATTCAATAATGACTTGTTTTTAGTGTCGTACTCATTATAAACGTTGCTCTCTACGGTCATTATTTTAGCTGCCAAATATTCTTTTTTCATGAACTGAGCGATATACTGAGGAAACGGGTCTTGAGGAAGTGGAAATTTTTCTTTCGCATCCAAAAAATAGTCTAGTCCAACATATATATCTTTCTCGTTTTTAACCAAATGAATATCTCCAAATGCCGTAAAGACATAATTAATTGTAGGAAAATTATAATTAGGGAAATAAGTTTTAATTCTCTTTAAGCCATCTTCTATTTCTGAATTAAGGGTGGAAATATCTGAAAATTCTTTGTTTACAGTAGTTCTTAATGATTTGACCGCTGTGTCTTTGGCTGCGAAATTAAAAAATTTTTTCAATTGACTTTCTGGAATTAACTTTTTGACTACAAAGGCTTTGAATTTAAGGTGACTGTCGATAAATTCATCAGGATTTGCAAATAAGTCTTTATCTAATCGGTTAAATTCTACCTCTTCCTTGACTTCACTAAAGTCTATTTCTTCCCTGCACAAACTACTCTTACAAGAATCAAAAGTTAAAGAAACAAGAGCAATTATAATATATTGGATGATTTTGTTCATTTTTTTATATATTTGTCTGTACAAACGAAAGAACGAATATAATGAGAAAAATTATACTTATAGCTAGCTTAACACTAAGTGTTTTTTATGTAGATGCTCAAAAATTAGAATTTGGGGTAATGTTTGCACCTAATATTTCTTCAAATAGACTGAGTGATGAATTTGACAAAACAGACACTTTGTCAATAGAGAAAGCAGGTTCGGGTATTCGGTTTAGTGCTGGTCCAATATTAGATTTCTATATCCAAGACAACATAGCAATATCTCTCGGGGCTTTATATACAGTAAAACGTGCTTCTTTTACTTTTCAATCAGATATCTCAGGTGCTACAACTTTTAAGCCTGTAGTAAATTTGCAATATGTTTCTATTCCCGTAGGTCTTAAATTTATGACTAATGAAATAGCAAATCAAGCCAAACTCTACTTTCAACTAGGTGGAAATCTTGATTTGAAAATTGATGAAAATATCAAAAACAAAAAAGAATTAGAAGAAAAACTAACGGGTGAAATCACTAAAAAATTAGCTAAAGCAATAGACGTAGGCTTAAATATTGGTGCAGGAATTGAAATGAAATTAGGATCTAGTAATGCTGTATTTTTAGGGCTTAGTTATAATAGAGGCTTAATAAATTTACTTACGGGTGATTTTGGTAAAAACTTAGAAAACGATATTAAAAATGGGATTGAGCTTAATAAGAAAAAAGTAAAAATCAACAACGATTTATTTTCTATTGTGGTAGGGTTTAAGTTTTAAGCATTAGTTAGTAACATTTTATGACTAAAGCTGTATACAACTATACAGCTTTCTTTGTTTAACGACACAAAACATTATGAATAAATTAATCTTAGGAATTTCTCTTTTTTTTGTACTCGACGCAAATGCTCAATTAAAAGTAGGTCTTGCATTTGACGGAGGAGTTTCTATTCATAGTGCTAAATCATCTTTTAGTGACGGCTCTAGCATCAAATATTTTACAAGACCTATCTCTTACGGCCTTAGAGCAGTAGCTGACTACAAGATTAAAGAAAACATACACCTTCAAAGTGGATTAGGCATTACTGTAAAGGGAATGGGTTATACGTACATGAAAGGGTCTGACAGTACTTATCAGGAATTATGGAAGACAATGAATCAAAAAATGTTTTACAACAATGTTTACTTGCGAATACCTGTTGTAGTCAATTACTACGAACCTAAACTTATTGATGACCTTAATATGATTCCCTTCGGTCAATTTGGGATTGATACGGATATTAACCTTAGCAATAGCAAACCTAAAGGAAACGCTATTGATCAGTCTGTTAATTTTAAATATCACAAAATGATAGACCTGAACCTTGTATTTGGTGCAGGATTACAATTCAAAACACCTGACGGAAATCAAGTACAGGTATCTCTAGTCTTGCATAAAGCACTACTTAATAGCACTACTAAAAGTTATGGGACTGCCCAAAAGAAAATTATTCTACGGAATAATCAAATTTTGTTTTCGCTCACATATATTTTTCAAAAAATAGAAAAAAGTACTGAAGAGGGAATTTTTTAAAGAGTAAAGAGAAGTTTTTCTCTACTGCTTTTTTATGTAAATTAAAGTAAACATGGATTTACTTAATACATTAAGATAAAAAAAATATTTTATTTACTCGTTTTATTGATTTCCATTTAATAAGTGCACAGTTCATTCACCGAGAAGGTCGTGAGCTTTACATCGAAGATAGCTTAATACATCTGAGGAATATCGATAGGTAACTTGTAGTTTAGCCCCAATAAGTTCGGAGTGATATTTTAAATTTCAAACTAATACATTTGAGACATGAAATACAAGAGTTGGATTTTGGAAGAAAAGTTATTAGTATTAACAACGTCAGAAGAAATAGGCGTAAAGACCGTTGCAAAACCCATGTAATCATCCCCTTCTTTTTATATCCGATGTTTTTACCCAAAGTGAGTTAATAATAGTGTAATTTTATTTGTTAAATGAAGTGATTAAATGAGTTTTATCTCATTTAATCACCCTTATTGAGCATTAGATGTAATTATCTCAGGACTCCTGTATCTGTTGTAACACATAGCCTCAAGTAGGTTTTGGGTATGCATTTTTTAAGCCCCTTGTATCGAGCTTCACCATCTCTAAACCATCTTTTTACCCCACCAAAAGTACGCTCTACTTTAAAACGAGTGTTTCCAATCGTTTTATTAAATTTTAATTCCCACCTAGTTAAATCTTGAGACCTAGTGGCTTTCTTCATGATGTGGTTTTTTAATTTCCTTTCTTTTAAAAGTCCTTCATTTTTCCTTGACTGATAACCTTTATCCGTTTTCAGTGGGATGTTTTTAGGTAAATTAACTGTATCTAGTACTTCTTCTAAATTAGCAATCTCATTCACATTAGCAGGAGTGGTGATATGGTATAACAAACAGGCTTTAAAAAGTAACAAACCACTATAAGAGGGCTTTCCTGTAGCACTTTTTCCTTTATGGTAATGGGCTTTAATAATCACATCAATAGCCCAATCAAGTAAATTATTCATCTGTTTAAAAAATGGGGATTTAATTTTTCTCGTTCTTGGGTTGCAGATAGTATCTGCAAAGCTTTGATGACTTGTTTTTTTACATAGCATAAGATGCAAAATTCTGGAAAAACAAACTACTCACCTTGTAACGGTCTTGTATTGTTATTTAGGAAAGAAAGTGACCAGTGTTAAAAAGGGGTAAAGATACCGGGCTAGTAGCTGTTGAATACAAGGTATAAAAAAATGAATTAATATATGTTAGCATTGATAGGTTTTCAACCTATTTGATGTCTTTAATCGTATTTTTTACTAAAAATATTTGTGTTTAAGGCTAAAATATACTAATATTGTTAGTAAGTAGTAATAAAAATATTTTATAAAGATGCAATTATCTATATTTGAACAGACAGCAATCAGTAATTACGCTCCCAAAACAAGTACTCATATACAGCAATTAGGAAATATTTATTCCTTACTTAAGAATGCCCTACATAAAGAACAGGCATATCTTGTAAGGAATAACCCTTTACTTCCTACTACTTATCGCTATATCCAAAACACATCTATTGTGTATTTACAAGCTGTAAAAGGTGAACTTATCTCGGCAAGAGAAAGTCTCAGGTTATCTGGGCAGGCAGGATTACTTATTGGGAGTACAAAAGATTATCTCCATTGGTGCAGTGCTATGTTGAGTATAATTTATCAAATAAAAGAGTAATCATTTATTAAGCCCTAATTTTTTTAGTAATTTAGTCTTGAGTTAATTTCTAAAACCATGAATTTTATTCAAAAAAATATAAAAACGATTCGGAAAAAGCTTGGTGATACACAACAGAGCTTTGCTGATAGGTTGGGTGTGAAGCGTCCTGTAATAGGAGCTTACGAGGAAGGACGTGCAGAACCTAAACTCAATACGCTTAAGAAAATAGCAAAACTTGTTAATATCACGGTAGATACTTTGTTGGATAAAGACTTAGGAGGTTTTTCTGATGAAGATTGGAATAGAAGCAAGGTTGATGTAGAGGGTAATCAGCTTCGGGTACTTACTGTGAGTGTAGATGAAGATGATAACGAATGCATAAATCTCGTTCAGCAGAAGGCTTCTGCGGGTTATATGAATGGATTTTCTGATCCCGAATTTGTGCAAGAACTACCTAAAATTAATTTGCCATTTCTTAAAAATGGCACTTTTAGAGGTTTTGAAATAAAGGGAGACTCTATGTTACCTCTCGTTTCGGGAACTATAATTGTAGGACAATATATAGACAATTGGCAGGAGATTAAAGATAACAGAACGTATGTTATCATATCGGCGGAAGAGGGCACTGTCTATAAACGGGTGATTAATCAGATTCCAGAAAGAGAAAGCTTATTGCTGAAATCGGACAACCCTGATTATGATCCGTATGAGATAAAGATAAGTGATGTGCTGGAGGTTTGGGAGTCAAAGATATATATCAGTGATGATTTTCCTAATAGCCCTCAACCGAGTCAGCAAAGTCCGGAAGACATGATGAATGTTATTTTAAAAATGCAACAGGACATTTCTAACTTAAAGTCTAAGCCATAATGCGTAATAAGAGGTTTCAGAATAGTATAAGTTAATTATTGGAAGCTTTTTTTAATTTGTTTTAAAAAAGAATGATTTTTGAGTATAAAAAAATAGACTTAGCATTTAAGTTTGATGCTGGAACATCTAGAGGTGTTTTAAGAACTAAACCTTCTTATATTGTTTTTTTAAAGAAAGAAAAAATAATAGGTACAGGAGAGGTGTCTTTAATTCCGGGTTTAAGCCCTGACTATACGGCTGATGTAGAGAATGTTATTAAGGGTTGTGGTTATAAAGTTAGCCAGTCTCAGTTGCCGAAGTCTATTTTTGAAATAGATAATCTATTAGATACATGCGTTCCAATTACTTACCCAGCAGTACGATTTGGTTTTGAAACTGCACTTTTAGACTTGTTAAATGGTGGAGAGAAGACTTTTTATAACAATAGGTTTACTGAAAATACAGAGGGGATTCCTATTAATGGTTTGATTTGGATGGGAGACGAGCATTTTATGCTTCAGCAAATTGAAGAGAAGTTAAAACAAGGCTTCACCTGTCTAAAAATGAAAATTGGTTCGATTGATTATGAATCAGAACTGGGTATTTTAACAAAAGTAAGAAATAAACATCCAAGTCTTACTCTTAGAGTAGATGCTAACGGTGCTTTTGATGGGTCAAATGTAAGAGAGGTATTAAAGGACTTAAAAAAACTTAATATTCATTCTATTGAGCAACCTATCAAAGTAGGGCAGATAGATTTGATGTCAACACTTTGTAAAGAGAGTATATCTCCTATTGCACTAGACGAAGAGTTGATAGGAGTCTATAATTCAAACGAACAAAGAAATTTGTTAAAAGAGATAAGCCCTCAGTACATTATATTAAAACCATCGCTGTTAGGTGGGTTGCAAAAAACTTCTGTATGGATTGCTCTCGCTTCTGAGCTAAATGTAAAATGGTGGATTACTTCTGCTTTGGAAGGAAATATAGGCTTGAATGCAATCGCACAATATACGAGTCAAATTGGCTGTATTGGTCACCAAGGCTTGGGTACGGGGTCTTTGTTTGTTAACAACATCTTATCTCCCTTAGCAATAAAAGGGGAGTTTTTATGGCACGATAATCGTAATAAATGGGGTAAGTTATGAATAGTATAAAATTTAAAAATAATTGGTTAATAGGGACAATAGTATTGCTATCCTCTTTTTTTGTGCAATCTGATAATAAAAAAGTATTAATGGGTATAAAACGCCCCAACTTAGTTGGGAGTAATTTTAACCTAAGCCCAAAAGCAGCAACGGCCTTTATTAATATGTGTGATGATGCGGCTAAATCAGGGATAAAAATTTATTCTCAGTCTAGCTATAGAAGCTATGCACATCAAAAAAATATTTGGGAACGGAAATACAAACGTTATATAGCTCAAGGCGAATCTCCTAAACAAGCGATCCGCCACATTATTCAATATTCAACTATTCCGGGCACGTCTAGGCATCATTGGGGTACAGATTTGGATATTATAGATTTAAGTGCAAAACAGCCACACTCATTACTTAATGCTAATAATTTTCAGAAAGACGGGGCTTACGAAACATTATACAAATGGATGAATGCAAACATAAATCGCTATGGTTTTTATGAAGTTTATACCAATGACAGTACCCGAAAAGGATTTAATTATGAACCATGGCATATTTCGTTTAGAGAAGAAGCGAAAAAAAATCTCCAAGAATACCTTTTGATTGACATCAAAAAAGAGTTGATGGAGAGGAAGTTATTAGGTTCGGACTATTTTGATAAAGATTTTTTAGAACAGTATCAAAAAGAAAATATTTTAGGGATAAATCCTTTATTAATTCCCTAAGTCCACTCCATTTAGCAACTCATAAAAACGGTAAAAAAGGACAATTGAAAACACAATAAAAAGCAACCCAACAATCTTATTGACACGAAATAATACCCTGAAGGTAAGTACTTTTCCTAGCCAGTTAGAAAAATAGGCTTTGAGTATATCCATACTAAGCACTGTTGAAATTAACCCAGCAAAAAACATTTTATAATCAATAGTGCTGAATACTTCCACATTGTCCCCGATGACTTTGGATGATACGGTTAGCCATAATATAATAGAAAAAGGATTCATAGCGTTAATTGTGAAGCCTTTGAATACATATAAGATATAATCCTTTTTAGATTGCTCGTCTACCTCTTCTCGCTTCTTGCGTAGTTGGATAGGTTTTTTTAAAAGATAAAGAACGCCAATAGTTAATATTGCTATACCTGCTACGACGCAAAATATTTCTTGAAAAGACCGAAGTGAAAGTAAGTCCCGTAATCCTTTGAAGATGACAACGAGCAAAACTAAATCACTAATAGCAATCCCTAAAGCAAAGGATGCCGCAAATTTAAACCCACGCTGAATCCCGAGATTGACTAGATAGAAAAAAGAAGGTCCAAATGCTGCAACAGCTAACCCTAAACCCCATAATATTCCTTGTAATAATGGACTCATTCTAAATTATTCCTATAATTAACATAGTTGAAATTAGTGAATGATTAAAAGTAGTAAAATAAGACTATATTCTTCATAGGATTAGATAAAAAAGTTTGTTTACAATGTTTGATTATTAATAATTTCGGTAAAAACTTTACAGAAAGAAACAGTAAAGAAAATATTTATCACTTAGCGTATTTTATATTAAAAACATTTTAGTAACTTTGTACTGGCAGGTGATACGACTAGCTCCTAGCAAATCCCCCAGGCTCGGAAGGGAGCAAGGGTAGCCGGTTGAGCAGTGCGATATTTACCTGCCTTTTTTTATGTTTAAAAACACCCAAAACACCTAACACTATGAAATTCTTTATCGATACTGCCAACTTAGAAGATATTAAAGACGCCAATGATCTTGGTGTACTTGACGGTGTTACAACTAACCCTTCGTTAATGGCAAAAGAAGGAATAACAGGTCATAAAAATATTTTAGCACATTACAGAAAGATATGTAACCTTGTAGACGGTGATATTAGTGCGGAAGTAATTGCTACCGATTTACCCGGAATGATTAAGGAAGGTGAAGAATTAGCAAAAATCCATAAAAATATTGTGGTTAAAATTCCTATGATTAAAGAAGGTATTAAGGCAATAAAATATTTTCACGAAAAAGGAATTAAAACTAACTGTACACTAGTATTTAGTGCTGGACAAGCTTTGTTGGCCGCTAAGGCCGGCGCTACATATGTTTCTCCGTTTATTGGCAGGCTTGATGACATTAGTCATGACGGTACGCAACTGATAGAGGAGATTTGTGAGATTTATGATAATTTTGATTACGATACAGAAGTATTAGCGGCATCTGTACGTCATACTCGTCATTTGTTAGACTGTGCTCAGATAGGGGCTGATGTCGTAACTTGTCCTCTTAACGTAATTACGAGCTTACTTAAACACCCTCTTACCGATATTGGTTTAGCCAAATTTCTTGCAGATCATAAAAAAGCAAATGCTTAAATGAATCCAGAATTTGTTATCAGCATCTCTCAAGCTAGTATTGCTCAAGAGCAAACAGTAGTCTTAGAAGATATTTCATTAAATATCCAAAAGGGAGAATTTGTATACCTTATAGGGAGAACAGGGTCTGGAAAAAGTTCTTTACTTAAAACTTTATATGCTGATCTTAAGCCTTTATCTGGTAACATAGAAGTAGCAGGCTTTGATATTCCGAATATTTCCAGAAAACAAGTACCTTATCTTCGCCGTAAACTAGGGATTATTTTTCAAGATTTCGAACTCTTTGCTGACCGTAGTATTTATGAAAATTTAGAATTTGTACTAAAGGCTATTGGCTGGAAAAAGACATCTCAAATTCGAGAGCGAATTTCGGATGTGTTAATGCGAGTAGGCTTAGAAGCTTCATCAAATAAAATGCCTCACCAACTTTCTGGTGGTGAGCAGCAACGTGTCGTGATTGCAAGAGCTTTATTAAATGAACCAGCACTATTGCTAGCAGATGAACCGACAGGGAATTTAGACCCAGAAGTCTCAGAAGATATTTTGAAAATTTTTGAAAGCATTAACAACAGTGGTACGGCTATTTTGATGGCTACCCATGACATAGATTTGATAAAAAAACATCCTAAGCGAATTATTAAGTGTGTAGATAAATCTTTGAAAGAATTTGAAGAATAGTCACTTGATCTCTAGTTAGTTACTGTCTTCTAATAGTGCATTTTTAATACAGTCATCTAAAATAGAGTAATATTCATAGAATGTTTTAATTGATTGATTTTATAGTAGTTTTTTTTTGCAACATTACAATAATTAGATCCGTAAGTTGTTGTATATGAATATATTATATAAAGTTTTATTGCAATCTGTTTTTTTGTTCGTTATGACTACATCCTTAGCTCAAGTTGATGTATATAATGAGGATTTTAATGTAGGAACTGGAGGGTGGACGATTGGTCCTATTGTGTCCCCTGCCAGTGATTGGAATTATGGTACATCTTCTTTTGCAGGAAATATTACTGGGCATTGGCACACAAGACCATTTAATGATTATACAGCAGACTTACTATTAAAGGTGCATGGTCCAGAGCTTAATTTTTCTGGAAGATCAGGTCTGACATTTAGTGTTCGTATTAGGTATAAAACTGAACATAAATGGGATGGAGCTAATGTAGAGTATACTACAAATAGTGGCAGTACATGGGTAAGGCTTGGGAATATTGGAGATGGAACAAACTGGTACAATGATACAGATGTAGATGGGATTGCTAACAATGTAGATGGTTGGTCAGGAAATAACAACTCTTGGAAGACAGCTACAATTTCTTTGCCTGCAGCGTTAAATAATAAACCCAGTGTATATTTTAGAGTAATATTTGGTAGTGATGATATTATTCATGATGATGGAGTTGCTTTTGACGATATTTTGATAACAGATAGTGGTGTTACTGTATATAACGAAAATTTTAATACGGATAACGGAGGTTGGAGTAGTGGTTTATTAACTCCACCTACTGATTGGGTGCGTAATACGTCTTCTTTTGCAGGAAATATTACTGGACATTGGCATACAAACCCATTTAATAAATACACAAATGATATAAAATCAGCTGTTGAAAGTCCAGTTTTAGATTTTAGCGATTATCATAATTTGACATTAAAGATGCGATTGCGTTATAAAACGGAATCACAATGGGATGGTACAAATGTAGAGTACTCTACCGATGGAAGCACTTGGATAAGATTAGGAAATGTAGGAAGTGCGGGTGCTATTAATTGGTATAACGATACTGATGTAGATGGTATTGCAAACAATGAAGATGGCTGGTCGGGTAATAACAATTCATGGAAAACCGCTTCAATCTCGCTTCCATCGGTGTTAGAAAATAATAGTACTGTTCAGTTTAGGGTACGATTCGGGACAGATGGTTCTGTCTTAGATGATGGGTTCTCTTTTGATGATTTTATTGTTTCTACTGCTGACTATGGTGACATTACTATTCAATCAGGAAATTTCAATACTCCTAACACATGGAGAAGTGGTACAAATCCTGCTAATGGCACTAAAGTGATTATCGATAAAACTCACAATGTAATATTGACTACAGATGAAATCACGGGAGAAATATTATTACGTGATGGGGCTGGTATAGACCTACAAGCTAATACGCTACAACTTAACTCAAGCTCTATTATTGATAACGGAACGGGAACACTTACTCCTGGAACAGGCAAGGTGCGTTACTCAGGTACGGGTACTCAAGATATCTCTGCATTTACCTATTATGATTTAGAGTTTGCAGGGGCTGGTGATAAAACTTTAAAAGGAAATACTCGTGTAGAAAATGGATTAACCGTAACAGGCACAATGGTTACTCTTAATACGGGAAATCAATTAACGATAGCGTCTAGTGCAAGTAAAACAGCTTTTGTAGGAGTTCTTCCAAATGATTTTAGCATTATTGGAAATGTAACAGTGGAAAGACATATTGGGGCTTTACAGCGAAAATGGTGGCATTTATCAATTCCTGTATCGGGAGTGACGGCCGCTGATTGGCAAGATGATTTTCCTATAACTGGAGATTTTACTGGGCAAGATGATTTAGGAGGTTCTAATAACGCATCTGTGAAATCGTATGATGAAACAGTAGTGTCTGCTAATCCAAATAAAGGTTGGGAGGCATTTCCTTCGGTAGGTGGAACTAATTCGGAAGCAATGGCACTAGGAAGAGGATACAGGACTTATTTGCGACAAGATGGCTCAACAACACTTAACAATATCGTTGCTAACCTTACGGGAACACTTAATAAAGGAACTATTAACCTTAACCCAACTTACACCGCTGGAGGTGGAACTAGTGTAGACGGATGGTCGTTTGTAGGAAATCCTTATGCTAGTGCTATTGATTGGGATGCAGCGGGTTGGACAAAAACGAATTTGAACAATGCCATATATGTTTGGGATGCACTTAATAGTAAGTATGCTTCGTATGTAGGTGGAGTAGGCACAAATGGCGGAACTCAATACATTGCCTCTGGGCAAGGTTTTTGGGTACAGGCTACTGCTAGTTCACCAGCTCTTATCACTACCGAAAATGTAAAATCAAGTAATAATACAGCCTTATTTAGGTCTCAAAGTACTGATTTGACGGGATTCTTAAACATTGAAATTATTGACGGTAATAAATCGTCTAATGCTATTTTAAGATTTTCTGATGATGCCACAAATGCTTTTGACCAAGCGTCTGACGCTCATTATAGAGGTGGTAGTTATCCAGTAAACTTATGTACTTATAATACAGTGGGAGAGTACTTTTCAATTAATACTTTAGCGAAAGTGGGAAATCAAGAAATCCCACTATGGATTTTACATCCTGAAGAAAATAGAAGCTTTACGCTTAAAATAAATGGTGCAGAAAGCTTAGACCTTGAAGATGATTTGTTTTTATATGATAAGTACTTAGATATAGAAACAGCTTTAGATTCTGAAGTATCATATTCGTTTGACTATAACGGGACTTACGAAAGTGGAGGTGGAGATAGGTTTGTACTTCGTAAAGTAGCTAAGATTACAAGTGTTCAAACTGTTCTTAAAAACGATAGTTTTAGCGTTTACCCAAACCCTAGTACTACTGACGAGTTTGTTGTGAGTGGCTTAGAAAATATTTCTAGTGCTAGTATGATTCACCTGTCAGGGGCTAGTACCCAAGTAGAAGTCGAATATTTATCTAACAATCAAACAAAATTGTCGTATGAAAATTTATCCGCTGGTGTATATACGCTTTCGCTAATAAGCAATGGGAAACCGTATTATCACAAAGTAGTTATTCAATAAGGATGAGTAGCAAATAGTAAATAACACCACTACAAAATGCAGCCATAGGTAGAGTCAATAACCACGACAATAAGATATTACGCACGACTTTTATATCTGCTTTTTTTGTAGCTGTTCCAATTCCAAATATAGAGCCAACAGATACGTGAGTAGTAGAAACTGGCATCCCATGTATACTGGCTGTAGTCACTAAAAGTCCCGTAATAAGATTGGCAGTAAAACCTTGTCCGTGGTTCATGGGCGTGATTTTTTTACTCATCACTTCACCTACTTTTTTTGCGTTAAGCAAACCGCCAACAGCAATAGCGATAGCTACGGCAATCATTCCCCATTTGATATCTAGTGTATTGATGACAATTAATAAACCTACAATCTTGGGTGTATCATTAAGCCCTCTTGCAAACGATACTATACCAGCACTTATATAATGAGAAAAATTTAAAATCTTTTGAGAAGAAACACCAACAAAATCTCCTTGATATATTTCTATGCAGTCATCTTCGTTGAGTATTTTTACTGACTTTCGAGAAGAAGCTTCTATGGTGACAGAATTTAAGTTTTTAGAAACTGGGATATATTCGTTTCCTACGCAGACACAGGTTTTTTTAGTGACCCCAAGGATTTTTCTTGATTGCCTAAATATAATATAAGTAATAAAGCTAATAACTGCTGCCATCAGAGGGCTTACAATTAGTGGCATTAAGAATGTAGAACCAAGCTTGGTGAAATTAAAATCTAAGCCAACAGCGACTACTCCAGATCCAAATAGAGCCCCAACCAAACTATGAGTAGTAGAAATAGGCATCCCAATTCGGGTGGCAAAAAAGACGGTAAGAGCAGCGCCTAGAGCGATAGAAATGGCGAACTCTGGTGATTGAATTAAAGCGTCGGGGACTAATCCTTTTCCTGAAAAATTCCTTACTAATCGGCTAGCTAAAAATATAGCCGCAATAGAACCTGCTAATGTTGTAATAGTTGCCCAAGTGATAGCTCCTTTGTAGTTGATAGTTCCGCTACCAAATAGAGTAGCTACACCTTTGAAGTTATCATTAGCACCATTGCTATAAGCGAGAAAACAAGCTGCCAAGAAAAGGGTGACTAGTATCATTGAATGTTTTTTTTGTAAAAATAGAATTTGCAAGGTAATGAAACTGTATATTAAGAGACATATATTGTCTTCAATATTTATGCTTACGCAAAAAATCAATTAAATTGCTAGGATGGAACAACTCAAGAAAGAATTAATATTATTTGTGAAAGCATTGTCTTCGGCTAAAATCACAAACCTATCTAGAGAGAAATTAATCATAGAATTAACCACCAATGGTGTTGCATTGCTGTTTACTGTATTGATTTCAAGTTGGGTACATGGTTTGATTTCTGCTTTTTTTAGGAGAAAAACAGGAGCAGATAGAATAGCTGAAAAAGTCCATTTTTTAGAAAAATTTCAAAATAAGAGTAAAATCATTGTGGAAGAAGAAACGATTTCATTTATGGAAGAGTGGGGAACTGGGTTTATCGTATTTGTGATAGGTTTGTTTATTTTTACTTATTTAGAGAAAGTAATGGAGCTGTATTTGGCTTCGAGAAGGACTAAATCAAGTGAGGTATTTTGAAATAAAAGATCCGTTGTTATTTTTGAATTGGCACAAGATATATACTAATGCGTGGCGGTGAATAGGAAATAATTTTTTTCCTACTTTCTTCTTGTTAGCATTTATTTTTTCTATGCTAATCCAGCTTCTGGTTATAGGGGAACTGTGAGCCATTGACCATGTTACAGATTTTGTTTTGAAAGAAACTTTTATTTTATGAATTTCTTTAAATTCAAAATAGATATTGTCTATCGAAAACCCATTTTTATCAATTTCTATGGTGTCTGACTTTTTTAAATTAAGAACCATCATGATTGTAAAAATAGCCACTGCAACTAGCCACCCTAAATAACCATTAAAGACTAAGATAAGTCCAATTAGTATGAAAAAAAGTCCAAATAGGATTGCTTAATTTTACTTTTATTAGATGTTTGTTTACTTTTTTATAGATTTTGAACACTGATGGCATTTCAAACTTTCTTCTCATTATTTTATCTTGATTGTTTCTTTAAAGGTATAAAAAATGTTGATTTCATAAAGAAATCACGCTTGCGTGATGCAAAAGGGATTGATGTGGAAATCCTTTTTAAGCTTGTTTTTGTACCTAGATAAACTCAGCATGACAAAACAAGCTTAAAAAGATTGGGAACATAAAGCCCGACCCGAGCGAAGTAGCGAAGGGATTGCACACTTTTTTGTTTTTCTTACCTTGTTTTCAATGCTTCTAAGGTGTATTATTGTGCTATGTTTGATATGAATGAAATGATGGGCAAGATGAAAAATGCCCAAGCAAAATTAAAAGAGACACAGGCTAATCTCAAAAATATTTCTTTGAGTACAGAGTCTGGTGCAGGAATGGTGAAGGTGAGTATTAATGGTGACCGCAAGATAATTGCTTTATCTATTGATGAGTCTTTGCTTACTAAAGATGATAAAGAGATGGTAGAGGACCTTGTGATTGCGGCGATAAATAAAGCAAATGAAGAAATTGAGGTCAGAATAAAGGAAGAGATGCAGAAAAACACTTCTGATATGTTGCCTAATATACCAGGGTTGGATTTAAGTAAGTTATTCTAGTTGAAGGTAGCAGTAGCGATATTAAACTGGAATGGAAAGGAGCATTTAGAAACTTTTTTGCCGTCGGTTGTTACCCATACTTCCGAAGATATTTATGTGATAGATAATGGTTCTACTGATGGTTCTCTGTTGTTTTTGAGAGAGAATTTCCCAACTGTTAAGCTTATTCAATTGGATGAGAATTATGGGTTTTGCGGTGGTTATAACAAAGGTTTAGCAGAAATCACGGGGGTGGATTATTATGTATTGCTTAATTCTGATGTAGAAGTAACGGAAAACTGGTTGGATTTTCAGTTAGAGGCGATACAGGAGGATCATAGTATTGTGGCTTGTCAGCCTAAAATAAAGTCATATAAAAACCGTAATCATTTTGAGCATGCAGGAGCCTGTGGTGGTTATCTTGATTATTTGGGTTATCCTTTTTGTCGTGGGAGGATTTTCATGCATGCCGAAGAAGATAAGGGTCAATATGACACAACGAAAGATGTTTTTTGGGCTACGGGAGCGGCTTTGTTGATAAAAACAGATGTGTACCATGACTTGGGAGGGCTGGACGAGACGTTTTTTGCCCATATGGAAGAAATTGATTTGTGTTGGAGAATTAAAAATGCTGGTTATCGAATAATTTGCTGTCCTAAAGCCGAGGTTTTTCATCTTGGCGGGGCTACTTTATCATATAACAATCCTCGTAAGACTTATCTTAATTTTAGAAATGGCTTGGCAATTTTGGTGAAGAATTTACCAGGTTATTACGCTATTCCATTAATACTTTTTAGGTTGGTGCTAGATGGCGTGGCAGGAGTTCAGTTTGCAATGATGGGGCATTTTAAAGATACTTGGGCAATTGTTCGAGCACATTTTTCTTTTTATAGCCGAATCCCTTATTACCTTAAGTTAAGAAGGAATTGTATCAAAGCTGTTCGTACTCACGAGCATAAAGAGGTGTTGAGAAAGTCTATTGTGTTTCAGTATTTTGTGCTAGGAAATAAGGATTTTAAAGACCTGGGGGTTTAATTATTACTCGACAAAATTTATTGCAGAGATTTGATGGGAGAGTCAACCTGAGTTCATCGAGGAAAAAACCTTGGATGATTCCTTTCTATTGAAAGAAAAAAGGTCAGTCATTTTATTGGAAGTATATTACCCCTCTTTGTCTGAATAAAAAGCAAAATTCTTAGTAATTGTAGGTCAATTTAATGTCACCGTAGATTTTACGGTGATATTAAGAAGCTATAATACCAGTTTAACTATAATATGAGTCTAATTTAGATTGAATTGTTTTTTGCAATATCGAGGAAAAATGATTTAGCATAACTGGTTACGGTAAATTATTTTAACGAAGAGAGTGTAAAAACAAACAGGATAAATGACTTATCTTATAGTTAAAATGGTATAAAACCCTAAGTAACAAAAAAAGGACTTTGATAAGAAGTCCTTTTTTTGTAATACTATTATAATAGAGTATTTTAAAATCCTTCTATTTTTTCTCCTGATTTATCAGTAACAACATATTTGGTCATTCCTAAAGAAGAATCTTCTACAAGATCCACCCACTTTTTGAATGTCCAGTACCATGACCATCGTTTAGACTTAAGCCCACCTTTTGTGAAATAAGCATAAATATATGGATGTACATGAACCTTAAGTCCTTTCTCGTTTTGTTTCTTAAGCAAAAACTCGATGTTGTTTTGTATAATATCAGCAACTGAAATACTTGCACCAATTTTACCTGTTCCTGCACAGTTAGGGCAAGATTCAGAAGTCTTGATGTTTTGCTCAGGACGTACACGCTGACGAGTTACTTGTAATAGTCCAAACTTAGACAAAGGTAATACCACAGATCTTGCCTTGTCGTTAGCAAGCTCTTTTTTCATTACGTCATAAACTTGCTTACGGTTATCAGCGATTTTCATATCGATACAATCGACAACGATAATACCTCCCATGTCTCTTAGTCGCAACTGTCTAGCTACTTCCTTTACAGCTTCTAAATTAGTACTTAAAGCTGTTGTCTCTTGACTCTCTTGTTTGCTAGCTTTGTTTCCTGAGTTTACGTCTACTACGTGTAGTGCCTCAGTGTGCTCAATGATTAAGTAGCCTCCTTCTGGCAAACTCACAGATGAACCGAATAAACTTTTCACTTGACGCTCGATTCCTTTTGCTTCAAATAACTTAGCCTTACCTGAATGTAACTTCACAAGGTTGGGTTTGTCTGGTGCGATTTCAGCAGTATAGTCTTTTAATGATGAAAACAAGTTTTCGTCATCAACAGTAATACTGTCAAATGAGTCGCTAAGCATATCTCGAATTACAGTCTCTGTACGAGCATCTTCCCCTAATACTTTGTCTCTAGTTTGTGCGTTTTTAAGATTTTTTCGAAGTGTTTCCCATTTACTCAATAGATTTCTCAAATCTCTATCTAGCTCAGATACTTCTTTACTATCTGCTACTGTGCGGATGATTACACCAAAATTAGGTGGTTTAATCGATTCCATTAATCTCTTTAATCTCTTCCGTTCTTTAGCGTCAAGGATTTTTCTCGAAACACTTATAGTATTTGAGAATGGGACTAACACTATATATCTTCCAGCTAAGGAGATGTCACAGGATAGTCTTGGTCCTTTTGTAGAGATAGGCTCTTTAGTCACTTGGACCAAAACCTTTTGATTTTTAATTAGTACTTGAGATGCCTTACCATGTTTGTCTATGGTAGGTTCAAATATAAATTTGTCTAGCCTCGGCTCGTTATTTTTTTTGTTTAATACAGACTTAGTGTATTTTATTACAGAACGTACATTTTCTCCCAAATCTTGGTAATGCAAAAAACCGTCCTTTTCGTAGCCTATATCAACAAATCCTGCATTTAATCCAGAAATTACACGTTTTACAACACCCAAATAAATATCGCCTACATTATATTCTGCACTGGCGTTTTCGGTATGTAATTCAACTAATCTTTTATTCTGAAGTAATGCAATACGAGTTTCTTCCGAAGTAGTATTAATTACTAGTTCGTTACTCACAATATTGTTGTTAAAATTTATAAAATGACAAGAGGCTTATCCTAAATAGAATAAGCCTAAATGTTATAAATAGACAAGAAAATTTTATTTCTTCTTGTGTCTATTTTTTCTTAATCTCTTTTTTCTTTTGTGATTAGCAATCTTAAATCTTTTTCTTTTTTTACCACAAGGCATAATGTTTCAATTTTAGGTTTACAATGATTTTATTTGTTCTTTTTTGCTTGTTATGAACTCTTTAAAGAATTCATCGTCACCAATAATTTTTTCTAATGCACTCAAGTGACTTTTTGCTTTAGACACATGAGGCAATGCAATATATGCTTCGATTAAATTAACCTGAGCATTTATGTTGTTTGGGTCTACTTTAAGAATATATTCAAATTGAGCAATTCCTTTTTTAAGCTTCTCCACATCTGCTGAAGAGATTTTCAGGTAGAACTCGCCTAAATATCGTCTTGCTAAGATGTTGTTAGGATTCTTCGCAATGACATCTTTCAATTGCTGGATTCCCTCCATAGGTGGTATGCCTTGCACAGCATCTAGTTGCACTTTGAGTACGGCCAACATCACTGTAGCTTCTGATTCAGCTTCGGGATATTTTGTAGCTTGCTCGTACCAATAAGCAGACTTTTTACCGTATTCTAGTTTGGTTGTTCGGTTCGAAGAAGTTTCGAATGCGTCAAACCAAGCTTTGGCAACACCTCTTATTGTCATAAGATTACTTACCTTATTGACAATAAGCTCTTTATACTTTGCTATACTATCAAACTTACCGTGTTTTTGATAAAGGTCGGACAAAGAGTCCACAAAGATAATGGATTCATTTATGTTTTCCGAATTATTTAATTTTTCTTTTAATTTAGAAGCTAAAAACTCTCCTAGTGTATCTGCCTGATGTGAATTATTTTCACTATTTATAGAAGAATCCTCTATGGGATTATTATCAACTATTTCTTTACTATCTTCGACCACAACTTTGGGTAAGGTCATTAGAAAATAAGAAAGAATACCACCTAAGACCACTAAGCCTATTTTAATTAATGTGCTTTTTTTCACTTTTTAGTTTTGTCTACTAAAACGTTTTCTTTTACTTGGTGCACAAATTCTTTGGAGGGTTTAAAAGAAGGGATTACATGAGCGTCAATTACTATAGCTGTGTTTTGAGAAATATTACGAGCTATTTTTTTTGCACGAGTTTTATTTACAAAAGAACCAAACCCTCTTACATAAATATTTTCTCCATCAGCAAGTGATGTTTTTACTACTGAAAAAAAAGCTTCTACAGTTGCGGTCACATCATTCTTTTCAATACCTGTTTTATCACTGATTTTGGATATTACTTCTGCTTTTGTCATTTTATTCTATTAGGTTTAGACTTGTAATCTACATTTTCATTTTGATTATTGAAAGTAATTCATCAAAAAAACCCCTTTAGATGATAAAAAACAATGATTTTTCAGGAAAATTACTTCAGTGGTACAGACTTAACCACAGAAACTTACCTTGGCGAAACACAGAAAACCCGTATCATATTTGGCTATCAGAAATAATTCTTCAACAAACAAGAGTAAGTCAAGGTTTGGCTTATTATGTGAAATTTGTAGAAAATTTCCCAACGGTTAAAAAATTAGCGGAAGCGTCAGAAGAAAAAGTACTGAGACTTTGGCAGGGATTAGGCTATTATTCGAGAGCTAGGAATTTACACTCGGCAGCACAAACAGTGGTGAATGATTATGGTGCTGAGTTTCCTAAGACATACAAAGAATTATTGAAATTAAAAGGTGTAGGCGAGTATACCGCTGCCGCAGTTGCTTCATTTGCATACAAAGAGATAATCCCTGTGGTAGATGGAAATGTATTTAGGGTATTATCCCGTATTTTTGGACTTAAGGATGATATTTCAATGCTAAAGTCAAAAAAAGTATTTCAAGATTTAGCTAGTTTATTGATACCAAATGATAAGCCTGATTTGTTTAACCAAGCAATTATGGAATTTGGTGCTTTACAGTGCAAACCTAAATCTCCAGACTGTACTGTTTGTGTTTTTAATGACGTGTGTTTTGCTAATCAAAATGGTTTAGTTACGGCTTTTCCTGTGAAGACAAAAAAAGTAAAAGTTAAAACGAGGTACTTTCATTATTATTTGATTAGGTATAGAGAAAAAATAATTTTCAAGATTCGTCCCGAGGGAGACATTTGGCAACATTTATTTGAGCCCTATTTAATAGAAGTAAAAAATGAGTTTCAGAATCCTCGTGAACTATTACTAGCTAAGTTAAAATTTACTAATATAACAAGGTCTCTAAAACCTGTTAAACATGTATTGACACATCGTATAATTTATGCTTACTTTCATCATGTGGAATTATCCAAAGATGAGTATGATTTAGTTAAAGATGATTTTTCTTTTTCTTCCGATGAAGAAATAGAATCCCTTCCTAAGCCTATTTTGATTGCGAATTATTTATCGAGTTGAAGGCTTATCCTTCTGGTCTCTTTGCCTTTTTTTTGTTTGGGGATAATTTGTAAGCTAAATAGCCAAATCCAGCTAAAACATGAAGTGTGATTATCCCCATGATTATAAAATACCCAATATTAGAATTGCTCATCATTGTTTTTCTTCTTTTAGCTTTCTGCGAATAATTTTACCGATATTAGATTTTGGCAAACTATCTCTAAATTCATAATATTTCGGCATTTTATAGCCTGTTAAGTACTTTTTACAATGAATTTTTAAATCTTCAATAGTAAGTGCGGGATCTTTTTTAACTACAAATATCTTTACTGCCTCACAGCTTTTTTCATCAGGGATTCCTATACAAGCTACTTCAAGTACGCCTTGATGTAATGCTACCACGTCTTCTATTTCGTTAGGATATACGTTAAATCCAGAGACGAGTATCATGTCTTTCTTACGGTCTACGATTTTAAAATAACCACCTTCTAGCATAATTCCTATATCTCCTGTAAGTAGCCAATCATTCTCTAAAAATACTTTTTTGGTTTCTTCGGAATTGTTCCAGTAACCTTTCATTACTTGAGGTCCTTTTATGCAAATCTCTCCTCGCTCTCCATCGGGCACTAGATTGCCTTGATCGTCTCGTAAAGAGAAGTTGGTACTAGGAAATGGAAGCCCAATTGTCCCGAGTTTATCAGTGCCGTCAAGAGGGTTACAGGAAGCTACGGGAGATGTTTCAGTCAATCCATAGCCTTCTAATAAACTATTTTTAGTTACTTTTTTCCACTCTTCTGCTACAAACTGCTGTAGTGCCATCCCTCCTGCAATAGTAAATTTGAGCGAAGAAAAGTCTAATTTTCGAAAGGCATCATTATTCAACAGTCCGTTAAAAAGTGTATTGACCCCTGTAATAACGGTGAATTTATGTTTGCTCATTTCTTTCACAAAGCCTTTCATGTCACGAGGGTTTGTGATAAGAATATTTTTGGCCCCTATTTTGGTAAAGGTTAAGCAATTGACTGTAAGAGAGAAAATATGATACAAAGGCAATGCTGTGATGATTATTTCTTGTGGATTTTCTCCCATTTTGATGGCAATCCATGCAAAGGTTTGCTCTAAGTTGGCAACCATATTGCGATGGGTAAGCATTGCACCTTTTGCCACGCCAGTAGTTCCACCAGTGTATTGTAAGAAAGCAGTATCCTCTCCCGATACATCTACGGGGCTGTAGACCAATAGTTCTCCTTTTTTAAGGCAATCTGTAAAATCAATTGTTCCTGAGATAGAATACGATGGCTCCATCTTTTTGATGTACTTAATAACAGCATTTATAATTGTTTTTTTTGGAAAAGAGTGCATATCACCTATTCTCGTAACAATTACGTGTTTGATATTAGTTTTGTGAATGATCTTTTTGAGTTTGTCGGCAAAGTTAGAGACAATAACAATGGCAGTAACTCCAGCATCATTAAATTGATGCTCCATCTCGTGGGTAGTGTACAAAGGGTTTGTGTTGACTACTATAAGCCCAGCTCTGATAGCACCAAACATTACAATAGGGTATTGTAAGATATTAGGCATTTGAATGGCAATTCTATCCCCTTTGTTTAATTGAAGATCGCGCTGAAGATAGGCAGCAAAGTTTTTTGATCTCTCATCAATCTCTGCATATGTCAAAACTGTCCCCATACACTCAAAGGCATCTCTGTCTTTATACTTCTTAAAAGACTGATTAAATAAGTCTATCAGAGAAGAGTAATTGTCAGGATTTATTGTAGAAGGAACACCTGCGGGGTAACTTTTGTGCCATGGACGACTGTTCATCATTGTTTTTTTTTGTGTAAAAAGAGATACCTAGATTAACGTAATTTCGATTAAATAGGTTGTGATTTCTATTAAATTATTATATTTTCATGTAAAATACCCTTTGTTGTGTTTGTGAAAAAGAAGAAAATACACTGTCATGGGCAGGATGTCCTTTATAATAACAGGTAGCAGTGTTGTCCGACTACTAAGGACATGTTCGTCTACTGAAAGAATCGCTAGCTTTAATCTACCCAGTACCTACAAACTAAGGCTAGTGGGCAATTTAAATTGGTGCAAGAATTGAGTATATAAGTACACATGTCTTAAATCCCTACTACCATGAACTTACAATATATATCAGACAACACAGGAAAACCAACAGGAGTTTATATACCCATTAAAGAGTGGAATAAATTAAATGCTAAGCATAAAGGACTTGAACAAGATGATGCTGACAATTTCCAATTGGCAAAAAGAATTAGTAGAAAAACGAATTCAAAACACTAAAGTAGAAAATTATTTAAATAGGGGTGAGGTAGAAGAAAAAATCAACTTTGATTAATGGAACGTAATTTTAAACTCGAATTTAATCCTCAAATTCAAAGTGATATTCAACAGCAAGTTGATTATCACAAAAAAGAAATTAAATTTCACAAACTCGGAAAATGATTTTCTCAAACTATAAAATCTGAAGTTTTAAAGCTAAAAAAAAGTACTTTACATTATTAACCCGACGGGTACGAAACGGTATTCTTTTTCATATAGACAGCTTATTATACCATTTTAACTATAAGATAAGTCATTTATCCTGTTTTTTTTTACACTCTCTTCGTTAAAATAATTTACCGTAACTAGTTATGCTAAATCATTTTTCCTCGATATTGCAAAAAACAATTCAATCTAAATTAGACTCATATTATAGTTAAACTGGTATTATTAAAGTAATAGTAGGGTCCTTTTTTCAATATTTTAGTAAAATCTACTAAACCTCCCATTGTAGATCTAACCCAGCTATCTCCCTAACGAGCTCCTCTCTTAGCTTTTCTTGGAAATAATACGGGGCATTAATTTTATCTATTTTTTTGAGAGATAAATCATTGTACTACCGTAAAATTTAAGGGGATATTAAATTGATCTAAACTGTTTCAAGAATTTAACATTGTTTTCTGTAAATAATCTTAAATCTTTGATTTGATATTTGAGCATTGTAATGCGTTCAATACCCATCCCAAAGGCAAAACCTGTATACTTTTTAGGGTCTATTCCTGCATTAATCAATACGTTAGGGTCAACCATGCCACTACCACCAATTTCTACCCAGCCTGAGCCTTTGCACACCTTACAGCCTTTTCCTTTACAAATATGGCAAGAGATGTCAATTTCTGCACTCGGTTCGGTAAAAGGAAAGAAAGACGGGCGGAAACGAATCTTAGTTCCTTCGCCAAATAACTCTTGCACAAAGTAATACAAGGTTTCTTTCAAATCTGCAAAACTTACATTTTTATCAATATACAAGCCCTCTACTTGGTGAAAAACACAATGTGCTCTAGCACTAATCGCTTCATTACGATAAACCCTGCCTGGCGACAGTGTACGAATAGGGGGTTTTTGGGTTTTCATAATCCGTACCTGTACAGAGCTAGTATGGGTACGCAATGCCATTTCTGGATTTTTTTCTATAAAAAAAGTGTCCTGCATCTCACGAGCTGGATGATTAGGAGGAAAGTTTAATGCTGTAAAATTGTGCCAATCATCCTCTATTTCTGGCCCTTCTGATAGGTTAAAGCCAATTCTCTTAAAGATATCTATAATCTCTTGTCTCACGACTGACAAAGGATGTCTAGCACCTAAAACATCAGGGATAGGCGGTAAAGTAAAGTCTTCATCTTCATTAATAACAGATGCTTGACCTACTTCTAATTTTTCTGAAAAAGTGCGAAGTTTGTTTTCTGCACGTTGTTTAAGTGCATTCAGCTCTTGTCCAAATTGTTTTTTTTGCTCGTTGGGTACATCTTTAAATTTTGAAAATAATTCAGAAATAAGACTTTTTTTACTGAAGAACTTTAATCGAAAAGCTTCTAAATGCTCTCTACTAGTAACTGTTTCTCCTTCTAATTCCTTTAAAATTTCTTTTACCTTTTCAAGCATCTCTTCTTTTTTTACTAATCAAAATGCAATGTAATAAATTATCACTTTATTTGTATAATGATTTAGGCTTAGTCCTCTAAAGTGTTTATAACAATGGGGAAAGACAGTAGTATTTTCTCTATAATTATAATAACATCTAAAGCCTCAGTAGGTGAAATTAATAATGATTTCCCTTCTCTAATTACTTCAAATATGTTTTGATAAAAATCAATATAACTTCCTTTCTCTGTAGGGATTTTCTCTTTTTTTGACGTAGTCAATACACCGTAATTTTCAAGAACATCATCTCCTAAGCTATCCCAATTAATGGGGGTGTCTTGTAATTGTAATTCTTGAGGGTCACTATCATACTTTACAAAAGAAGCTTTTGTGCCTATTAGAGTAAAAATAGCTTTTGAGTCTTTAGCGTCCTAAATGTTTTAAAAAGAGAGAGGAAAATTAAGTAACTCAAATTATTTTTGAGGTGACCAACAAAAAAGACCTCTCTCATGATGAATTTATTTTCTCAAATAATCTCAAAATTAGACAGGACTATCTTTTCTACGCTAGTAAAGGAAAAACAAACAGATAAACACCAAAAAGGAAATACAAGCTGGACTCACTTAATATCGATGCTTTTTTGTCAATTTGCAAAAAGCCAATCGGTAAGAGATATTAGTAACGGCCTTCATTTTACCACTGGAAACTTGAATCATCTAGGCATTTTAAAAGCACCGTCAAAATCAACAGTGAGCTATCAAAATAAACATAGAGACTGGACATTGTTTCGAGATTATTATACCAGTTTAACTATAATATGAGTCTAATTTAGATTGAATTGTTTTTT
>CAZEGV010000021.1:0-39826 GCA_964511645.1 uncultured Cytophagales bacterium | reverse complement strand
AAAGCTTTGGTGACTTGTCTTTTGCATAGCATAAAGATACAAAATTTTGGAAAAACAAACTATTCACCTTGCAACGGTCTAATAATGTTAAATTGGACTTCTCAAAATTACCTTATGGTGTAATAAGTGTAGAGATTATTAACACTCAATCTGATCATGACTTAGACTTCAAAAAAAGGGGGAAGAAAGTCGAATATATTTCGAAATATAATTACACTTTTAATAATTTTTGTGCGGACTTAAAAATATCGTCACATTAAATATAGGACACTCCACCACTCTTACACCAACTACTTTACAAACAGTTTCTTTACAAAATCAAAAAACTCATCTGTTGTCTCCTTATTAGTAAAAATACTTTTACACACCTCTATAAAATAACTAAGGCTAAGTGAACTTTTCTTAATCTTTGGGCTTGACGTAGACGGGTTCAGTTTCTTTTTTTCTTTTTTTTTCGTTTTCCTATTAGGATTTTTAACGCCGCTAATTCCATCAGCTATTTTGAAATACTCCTTTGCCTCTGCAAGTTTCCCCTGTTTCTCAAAAATCATCCCCAAATTATTGTGTGCAATAGCATCCTTAGGATCCAACTCAATACACTTTTTATAATCCAAAATCGCACCATCGCTATCCTCCATCACTGACCTTATATACGCCCTTGTCGAGTATCTATAAGGATTTCCACTATCTAACTCTTGAGCTCGGTTAAGAGCAGTAAGGGCCTCTTTTTTCCTCTCAAGGTGAAATAAACCTATCCCCAACTCTGACAAATAATCAGGGAAATCAGGCTTTAGAGCAGCACACTTCTCTAAAGCCTCCAAAGATTGGTGCAACCTATCCGTATACCTATAAGACAAACCAAGGTGATAATATGCTTGGTGATGATAAGGATCTAAAGCAGTTACGCGAGAAAGTAACTCGATAGATTTTCTAAAATCTTTTTGATTAAACAGCTCTTTAGCCTGTTGAAGAAGGTGATTTACATTACTCATTTTACAAAAATACTTCATAAACATAAATAAAATATGTTTTCACCGTTTTTTTTGTACATTGAGCCTAGGATTAATAAAGGACAGAAATATGTTAAATATAGTGTTATTCGGACCTCCTGGAGCAGGAAAAGGTACTCAGTCAGAAAAAATCATCGAAAAATATGATTTAATTCATTTATCAACTGGCGATATCTTTCGGTCTAATATAAAAGGAGAAACAGACTTAGGTAACTTAGCCAAGAGTTACATGGACAAAGGTCAGCTTGTACCAGACGAAGTAACAATTAAACTATTAGAATCTGAAGTAGCAAAACACCCATCTGCCAAAGGATTTATTTTTGATGGATTCCCAAGAACTTCCCCTCAAGCAGAGGCATTAGACAAATTTTTGGACTTAAGAAAAACCTCTATCACTTATATGATAGCCTTAGATGTACCAGAAGACGAGCTAAAAACCCGCCTGATGAAACGTGCAAAGACTTCAGGTCGTGCAGACGATGCCGATCCTAAAGTAATTCAGCACAGGATAGATACCTATAATAGAGAAACTGCACCAGTAAAAGACTTTTATGCTGCACAAAAAAAGTACTATGGCATACTTGGATTGGGTACAATCGATAATATATTTACTGCAATCTGTAAAGTGTTGGACAAAGCATAGCCCTTAAAGAATAAGAAGCCTCGATGTTTTTGGGGCTTCCCTTTCGTTGCACTCACAGGGCTATTACGCCCTTACAGTCGGGTTTTTCGTTCCCAATCTTCCCAATAAAAAATCGGGAAGGATTTCCACTTCACCCCCTAAGCCTAAGGCTTCGCCTTTTATAGCCCAATTACAAACCATCATTACTCCTTACTTTACTAAAAATTCAAAGCACTTAGCAAGTGTCTTGTACTTTTTATTTACCTTTGCGTCTAAATCCAAATCCTATGCCATCTAACAACTTTATAGATCACGTAAGAATGTATTGCAAGTCTGGAAACGGAGGACCTGGGTCCTCGCACATGAGACGTGAAAAATTTGAACCAAAAGGAGGGCCTGATGGTGGAGACGGAGGTCGTGGAGGTCATATCATCCTTCGTGGCAACAAACAATTGTGGACCTTACTGCACCTGCGTTACAAAAAACACGTAATGGCAAAGCACGGTGAAACAGGAGGAAAGCAAAGAAGTAGCGGAAAAGAAGGAGCAGACATTATTTTGGAAGTTCCCTTAGGCACAATAGCTCGAAACACCGAAACAGGAGAACGTATAGCCGAAATATTAGAAGATGGACAAGAAATAATCGCCGTACCAGGAGGTAGAGGAGGTCTTGGAAATTGGAATTTCAAAACCTCTACCAACCAAGCCCCACGTTACTCACAACCAGGAGAAACGGGAAGAGAAGAACTAATTATTCTTGAACTAAAAGTACTGGCAGACGTAGGCTTAGTAGGATTTCCTAATGCAGGTAAATCTACTTTATTAGCAAGTATTTCGGAAGCTCGTCCTGAAATTGCAGACTACGCCTTTACTACACTAGTACCCAACTTGGGTGTTGTCGCTTATCGTGATTATAAGTCATTCATTATGGCAGACATCCCTGGTATTATAGAAGGAGCATCAGAAGGAAAAGGACTAGGAACTCGTTTTTTACGACATATTGAGCGGAACTCAATCTTGTTATTCATGATACCAGCAGATAGTAATGACATCAAAGAAGAATATCGCATCTTGATGAATGAACTAAGTACTCATAATGTTGAGTTATTAGATAAAACTAGGGTGTTAGCAATTTCTAAGTCGGATATGCTAGACGAAGAGCTAATGGACGAAATGAAAAAAGAACTTCCAGAAGGAATTGAAACTATTTTCATATCATCAATTACTCAAGACAATATCCCAGAGCTTAAAGATATACTTTGGGCAAAAATAAATGGACTCTCTCCAGAAGATCGCTGGTGGGAATAAGTCAATATGTCAGTAAATGTATTTTGGCAAACATATTGTAATTATAGGTATTAGGTATAAAAACTGTAATAATGGCAGAGAAAGAAGAAGAAATACAAGCAACAGAACAAGAGGTCAAAGACGAATCTCTTGATAATAATAAAGAAGAAACTCCTATTGAAGAGGAATTAAGCGAAGTAGAAGTAGCTCAAAAAGAAGCTGCTGAATTTAAGGACAAGTACATTAGACTGTATTCAGAATTTGAAAACTTTCGCCGTCGTACAGCCAAAGAAAAAGTAGAGCTAATGACTAACGCCAACGAGCGATTAATTTTAGACCTACTACCTGTTTTGGATGATTTTGAAAGAGGAGAAAAAGCACTTGCGGAATCAGATGACATCAAAGCTGTAAAAGAAGGAGTAGAGCTTGTTATTAATAAATTCAAGAAAATACTAGGAGACAAAGGCTTAAAAGCGGTAGAGGCTACTGGAGAAGTGTTTGATGTAGATTTACATGAAGCAATTACTCAAATTCCATCTCCTTCTGACGATATGAAAGGAAAAGTAATAGATGAAACTGAAAAAGGATATTATTTAGGAGAAAAAATAATCCGATTCTCTAAAGTAGTTGTAGGGGCGTAAAACAATAATATTATGTCAAAAAGAGATTGTTATGAAGTATTAGGCGTAGACCGAAATGCTACTAAAATAGAGATTAAAAAAGCATACAGAAAATTAGCGGTTAAATATCACCCAGATAAAAACCCTGACAATCAAGCTGCTGAGGATAAATTCAAAGAAGCAGCAGAAGCTTACGATATCCTTAGTGACGAAGCCAAAAAAGCTAAATATGACCAATATGGTCACGGTGGTGGTGGTTTCGGTGGAGGAGGTTCTCATATGAATATGGATGATATTTTCTCTCAATTTGGCGATGTCTTTGGTGGTGGAGGTGGCGGAGGATTTGAAAGCTTCTTTGGAGGTGGCAGAGGACGTAGCCGTCAGACAGGAGTAAGAGGTTCAGATCTTAGGATCAGAGTGAAGCTAACTTTAGAAGACATAGCCAACGGAGTTGAGAAAAAAATAAAAGTTCAGAGGCTCAGCCTAGCAGATGGTGTGACCTTTACTGACTGTGGACAATGTAATGGCGTAGGTTATGTACGCCAAGTACAACGCACTGTATTAGGAAACATGATGCAAGAGCATGCTTGTCCTAGTTGTGGAGGCGCAGGAAAAAAAGTAGATAAGAAACCTGCTGGAGTTCAAAATGATGGACTTGAACGCAAAGAAGAAATTATTAAGATAAATCTTCCTGCTGGGGTAGAAGATGGAATGAATCTTACAATGCGAGGTCAAGGTAATGCTGGACCAATGGGAGGCCCTAATGGAGATTTACTAATTGTTGTTGAAGAAAAAGCACATCCAGAACTCAAACGAGAAGGAAATAGTGTCGTTTATGAATTATATGTAAGTATTTCAGACGCTGCATTAGGAACAAGTATTGAGATTCCTGCTATCACAGGAAAACTACGTATTAAGCTTGAGTCAGGGACACAGAGTGGTAAAATTCTTCGCCTAAGAGGCAAAGGGATTCCAGATATTAATGGTTATGGCAAAGGTGATCAGTTAGTACATGTAAATGTATGGACTCCTAAAACGTTAAGTTCAGAAGAAAAAGAGATTTTAGAAAAACTAAAGTCATCTCCTAACTTTAACCCAGACCCTGATAAGGATGAAAAAGGTTTTTTTGATAAAGTCAGAGAGTTTTTTAATTAAACTTCTCTAACCCTGTATATTTAACCAGAAGGGCTTATTTCATTGCTTTTCTGGTTTTTTTTCTCCAAGATTGATTTGAGAGTTGACAGTTATTAAGCAGTATGGACGGAACTCGAAACTGTGACCTTCCCAAGAGAATCAAGACAGGTGTTTTACACAAAATTGAACATGAAAAAAGCCCTACATTTCTGTAAGGCTATTAAGCGGTATGGACGGGATTCGAACCCGCGACCTCCTGCGTGACAGGCAGGCATTCTAACCAGCTGAACTACCACACCGTTTATTGAGTGCAAAGATATACGCTTTGTTTTATTCTCACAATCCTTTCACCTTTATTTTTCAAAAAGAATAAAAAAAATAAATCCAGTAGGTCTATGTTTTTCATTTGTATTATATTTGTTTATTCACTTTAGGAACACACCTCGTTTATGGAATTAGATTTTGAAAAGCCAATTGTAGAGCTAGAAACTAAACTAGCAGAAATGAAAAAATTAGAAGAAGATAGTCAAGTAGACATGTCTTCGGCTATGGCTGAACTAGAAGAGAAAATTAGTACAACTAAACATGAAGTTTACAAAAACATGACTCCATGGCAACGTGTGCAAATGTCTCGCCATTCAGAGCGTCCTCAGATGCTTGATTACATCGAAAATATCTGTGATGACTTTATAGAGCTGCACGGAGACCGTAATGTGAGAGATGACAAAGCAATGGTCGGTGGGTTTGGAACAATTGGAACAGACACATATATGTTTATCGGACAACAAAAAGGGGCAAATACAAAAATGCGTCAGATACGTAATTTTGGTATGGCCAACCCAGAAGGTTACCGAAAGGCACTTCGTTTGATGAAAGTAGCTGAGAAGTTCAATAAACCTATTATCACTCTTATTGATACAATGGGAGCATACCCAGGATTAGAAGCGGAAGAAAGAGGACAAGGTGAAGCGATTGCTCGTAACATAAAAGAAATGTTTATGCTAACAGTACCAGTAATCTGTATAATCATTGGGGAAGGTGCTTCTGGAGGTGCCTTAGGAATAGGTATAGGTGACAAAGTACTCATGCTTGAAAACTCTTGGTATTCGGTAATTTCTCCAGAGTCATGCTCATCTATCTTATGGAGAAGTTGGGATCATAAAGAGAAAGCAGCTGATGCCTTAAAACTTACATCAAAAGACATGTACAAATTCAAATTGGTGGATGGAATCATCAAAGAACCTCTAGGTGGTGCTCATCGAAATAAAGAAGAAATGTACAAACGTGTCAAAAAAGCAATTGTAAACAATACCAAAGTACTTAGTAAAGTAAAATCTGATAAAAGAATTTCAAATAGAATTGATAAATTTTCAGCGATGGGAGTTGTTGAATAAAGAATTCTAAATACTCACTTTTGACTTGCTCAGTATTCTCTATCAATTAAGTAATGAGCAAAGTCACTTAATTCATCGAGAGCTTGTTGATTTCCTTCAACTTCTGATAAAGAACCAAACCCCATTTTAAACTGACTATTCATTTTCTTCTCTGTCAATTCTTTTATTCCTAATTGGTTATAAATATTTGTAACAGCGTTTACTTTTTCTTGCTTATTCACTGTTTCTTGACTTATCAAATTCCTTAAAGAATCATCAGAAGATTTCTCTAAAGCTTTAATTAGTAGGTACGTTTTTTTGTTCGCAATTATATCACCCCCAACTTGTTTCCCCACTTTCCGCTGTTCTCCATACACATCTAGCAAATCATCTTTTAGCTGAAACCCTATACCTATAGATGTTCCAAAATTATATAAATATTTTTGATTATCTTCTGAAGCCCCTGCCAATATTGCCCCAAATTGTAAACTAAACCCTAATAAAACAGCAGTTTTAAGCTTAATCATTTCAAGGTATTCCCCCTCTGTTACATTATCTTTGGTTTCAAAATTCATGTCATATTGTTGACCTTCACAAACCAATCTTGCAGTATGGTTAAACTCTTGCACCATATTAGCATCAAAATTACTTGACTGTAAAAGCAAATCATATGCTTTTACAAGCATAACATCTCCAGACAAAATAGCTATATTTTGATTCCACTTCTCGTGTACGGTACTCTTCCCTCTTCTCAAAGGAGCTTCGTCCATGATGTCGTCATGAATAAGACTAAAATTATGAAAGGCTTCTACACTTAGCGAAGGCAAAACAATGTTTTTCCAGTCATTTTTAAATATTCGATAAGCCAATAAAACCAACAAAGGTCGGATTCTCTTACCGCCAAGACGCATAATATAATGTAATGGCTCATACAACTCTTCAGGAGATGAACCAAAATCATAATTCTCTATTTCTTTGTTAATTTCATCTACAAATGGCTTGATATCTATCATTAATCCACAAAAGTTAAATCTATCGTTCGATTACGTAAATTAGTGTCTCTTACTTTAACAACTACGGCATCACCAAATGTGATTTTCTTTTTATTACTTCGACCCCAAAGACAAAAATTATCGGCATCAAATTCATAATAATCATCTTTCAAATCTGATACTCTTATCATTCCCTCACATTTAGTTTCAGTCATTTCTACAAAAATACCGAAATCCGTCACACCAGTAATAATCCCAGGGTATTCTATATCCGCCTCTTTAAGCGACATGAACTCTACCTGTTTGTATTTTATCGAGTCACGTTCTGCTTGAGAAGCTACTTTTTCTTGCTCAGAAGAATGTTCACATTTCTCTTCATATTCTTCTGCTACAGCAGACTTTTCTCCATCAAGGTACCTTTGTAGCAAACGATGCACCATCATATCTGGGTACCTACGAATCGGAGATGTAAAATGAGAATAATGCTCAAACCCTAAACCAAAATGTCCCAAAGGCTCTGTTGTATATTTCGCTTTTGCCATGGTTCTTACGGCTAAACTTTGAAGAATAGTTTCTTCAGGCTTCCCTTCAGTTTCTCCCCCTAACTTGTTTAGTATACTCGCAACATTACTTTCATCAAACACCATCTCATGACCAAACCGTCTCGCAAAATTAGCGAAAGCATTCAATTTCTCCATGTTTGGATTGTCGTGTGCTCTGTATACAAATGTTTTAGGTTTGTTGTTTTCTTTCTGATTGTAAACAAAAGTAGCCACTTTCTTATTTGCCAATAGCATAAAATCTTCAATCATCTTATGAGCATCTTGGCGAGCTTTAGGCACAACTTCTATTGGTGTTCCTTCTTCATCTAAAACAAATTTCACCTCTGCCGACTCAAAAGAGATAGAGCCTTCTTTAAACCTTTTTTCTCTTAATTTATATGCAATTTCATTTAATAAAACAACTTCTTCCAAAAAATCACCTCCTTTACCCTCTATACGTTCTTGAGCCTCTTCATAGGTAAATCGCCTATCAGAGTGAATAACAGTACGTCCAAACCATTCTTTCTTGATTGTTCCGCCAGTGGTTATCTCAAACACCGCCGAAAAACATAACTTATCCTCATTTGGTCTCAATGAACAAAGCCCATTAGATAATTTTTCTGGAAGCATCGGGATTACTCTATCTACCAAATACACTGATGTGGCTCTTTTGTAGGCCTCTTTTTCTAAAGCAGTACCCATACGCACATAATGAGATACATCGGCAATATGAACTCCTATTTCATAGTTCCCATTTTCTAACTTCTTTACAGATAAAGCATCATCAAAATCTTTTGCATCATAAGGATCTACTGTAAAAGTGGTAACCCCTCTAAAATCTTTTCGCTTAGCTATTTCTGCTTCATGAATCTCTGTAGACATTGCTTCTGACTCCTCTTCTACTTCAGTAGGAAATTCCTCAGGCAAATCATACTCTAAAATAATACTATTCATTTCTGCACGATGCGTGCCTGCCTCACCTAGCACTCGCAAAACCCTACCTTCTGGATTCCGATCTCCTTCAGGGTATTTTGTGATTTCCACCAATACCTTATCACCATCCGAAACTTTCATCATATTGTCTCTAGTGCTAACAAAGACATCCTTATGTAATTTCTTATTATCTGGGATTACAAAAATATGTTTAGAACTACGGTCTACAACACCTACTATTTCTTTTTTTCCTCTCTTGAGGACTTCCATTACATAGCCCTCTTTTTTTCTGCCTTTTTGTTCAGAAAAAACACCTACACGAACGATATCTCCATTCATCGCACCGTTTATATTATTACGTGATATTTTAACATCATCGTCATCGGCTACTATTAAGAAGGCAAAAGATGGACTCACATGGTCCAATTTCCCTTCTATTATTGTTTCTGCTTGCTTCTGTGCAATCATAAACTGCTCAGGTGCAATTTGCGTAACCCTACCTTCGTCATCCAAGCCTAATAACAAAGCAAAAACTGCTGTCACATTATGAGTCCCACTCAGCTCAATTTTTTTACACAACTGTTTGGGGGTAAATGCCGTAGTTGGATTTTTCGATAAAAAACGAAGCACTCTTTGTTTCAATTTTTCTTTTGTACTTGGTTTTCTTTGACCTTTTTTTATATTCCTTGCCATAATTTTATTTTTTCAACACCGTCTTTTACAACTCCACTTTTGGAATGGCTTTAATCAATGTTTTTGTATATTCATTTTGCGGATTTTTATAAATTTCTTCCGCATTTCCACTTTCTACTATTTCTCCTTTATTCATCACCAAAAGGCGATCTGCCATAAATTTAACTACCGACAAATCATGAGAGATAAAGATATAAGTAAACCCATAAATTTCTTTTAATTCATTTAATAAATTAAGCACCTGTGCCTGTACTGACACGTCTAACGCCGATACAGATTCATCACAAATTACAATTTTCGGCTGAAGAGCCAAGGTTCTGGCTACTCCTATCCTTTGTCTTTGCCCTCCCGAAAACTCATGAGGATACCTGTCAAAATGAGAAACTTCAAGTCCTACTGTTTCTAATAATTCAATTGTTTTAGCTTTTCGTTCGGTATAACCTTCATGAACGCCATTAATTGTCATTGGCTCTACGATAGCATTACCAATACTCATTCTTGGGTTCAAGCTAGAATATGGATCTTGAAAAATGATTTGTATGTCTTTCCTAATCTCTCCAAACTCCTTATTTGACAAAGATAAAATATCCTGATCTTTATAAATCACTTCTCCCTTATAAGCTGTCACTAGCCTAGTAAGAGTTTTTCCTAAAGTACTTTTACCGCAACCTGACTCACCAACAAGCCCAATAGTTTCACCTTCATAAACATCAAAAGAAACATCGTTTACAGCATTCAAATGCTTAGTAGCTCTCCCAAAAAAATCTTTTTTCACTACATATCTTGTCGTTAAATTCTTCACTGACAAAATAGGAGTTTCTTCTTTATTTATTACTTTTTTAGACACGACACTCATATCCAAATTAGGTGTTTTTTCTACAATTACACCATCATCAGACAATTCCATAAAATCTTCAACGGTAGGTAATAGTCTTGTTTTTGTATCCAAAGTAGGTCTACAAGATAATAAACCTTTTGTATAAGGATGTTTAGGCTGATTAAAGATATTTGCTATACTCCCCTTTTCCATGACCTTTCCTCTATACATCACAATAATATCATTCGCTATTTGAGATATCAAACCCAAATCATGTGTGATAAAAATAATAGACGTGCCATGATTCTTTTGCATTTTTTTCATCAAATCGATGATCCCAGCCTGTACAGTTACATCCAAAGCTGTAGTAGGCTCATCCGCAATTAATAGTTGAGGCTTGCAAGACATCGCCATAGCAATCATTACGCGCTGTTTTTGTCCCCCTGATAGTTGATGAGGGTAAGAAGAATAAGCCTTTTCTGGATCAGATAATTCTACTTCCTCAAATAAATCTAAAGTAACCTGCTTAGCCTCTTTTTTAGATAAACTCTGATGTAATACAATCGCCTCTTCTACTTGGTTGCCACAAGTGTAAACAGGATTAAGAGACGACATAGGCTCTTGAAAAATAATAGCAATTTCATTCCCTCTCACTACTTCCAACTTTCTTTGACTTGCTTTTAACAAATCTATCTCGCCCAATTCCTCAGACTGAAAGATAATCTCACCACTAGGGAAGTGCGTCACTTCTTTTGGTAGTAAACCTAAACTAGCCAAAAATGTAACCGATTTACCTGAACCAGACTCGCCCACTATCCCTAAAGTTTTTCCTTTAGCAAGGTCTATACTAATCTTATCAACAGCAGTATTCAACTGCCCGTCTGACTGAAATTGTATTGTAAGGTTTTTTATAGATAAAATAGATGCCATAATTAAGACGCAAAGATAATACTAGAAGATGACAAAGTATAATTACTTTCAGATAATCGGAGATACACACGGGCAGTAGCAATCACATCTTCCCCACAATAATTTGCAATCCGCTCTAAATCACGGTCTTTGTAATAAACAATCCCTACTTGACTACCATCAATCCCTTGCTTAGGAGATGGAATCCCTAATACAGTAGTCAAGACATTAAGACTCGTATAATGCTTATAATCACCGAATTTCCACATCTGCATTGTGTCCAAATGAGGATTCTCCCACGGTTTTTTGTCACTTAATTTTAGTGGTTTTATCAAAGACATTCCATGAATCAGGAATCTTCTACACAAATACGGATAGTCAAACTCTCTACCATTATGAGCACAAAAACGCAATTTCCCTTTAAAAGATTTCATTATTTTTACAAAATCTACCAGCAAGTCTTTTTCATTATCATTAGCCAAAGTTTTAATTTTAAAAAGAACATCTCCTTTTTGATTCTTTACAAAAAAACCTATCGAAATCACTATAACTCTACCAAATTCCGCATATATCGCAGCCTTTTGTTCGTAAGCATCCTCTACACTCAAGCCCTCTTTCTCTCGAACATAAGTAGATTTTTGTTCCCAAATATTTTGATATTCTTCCGACAAGTCATGATAACTCTCTACCTCTGACACCGTTTCGATGTCAATAAAAACAATATTATCAAGTCTTTTTAACGCTCCCAACACAGCTAATATACTAAAGCATTATGAAGAATCACTTACAAAAAAATATTTTTTTATACAATGTGGGTGTTCCCTCGCTCATTTAGAAAAAAAATGAGCGAGGTCAGGCTATCGCTACTCATCCCATATTGTTCCGTTTCACTACACTTCATGTGATTCAGACAAACCGCTCTATCCTTAACACAATATTTTTTTACATAAATCCTTTGTTTTATTTGCTAGGAACCAAAAAGACAATATCTTTGCAGACGTAATTTGATGGTCGCATCAAATTGGGCCTATAGCTCAGCTGGTTAGAGCACTTGACTCATAATCAAGGGGTCCCTGGTTCGAGCCCAGGTGGGCCCACAATCACAAAAAGACTTCCTAATACAGGAAGTCTTTTTTGTTTTATGAAATTATTATGTTCTATACCTATATTCAGCCGCTAGTCATATGTTAAGCTTTTTAGCGGCTTTTTCAGTAGTCGCACATGCCTTAACGACTTATAATAACCAAGGGAATCTTACTTGTAGTATTTTTTAATTAATAATTACTGTCACCTGAGTAAATTTAAAAATACTTAAAATAATCTTGCTTAAGATGACTCTAAGGGAGTGTCATCTTTTTTTTTGAGAAAATAAATGTAATTGTACTATTCCAATATTTTGTTCTTTTAGATTTAGATTTTTTCTCTTTATTATTGTATGTAGAGATACATAAGAGCAAAGATTGGTTGATGTCATACTCACAATTGTTAGAAATTGTTTACATTCTTTTACTTGTTTATGAATTACTGTGAAAATCAAATTAGCAATTAAGGCAATCCATATTTGTGTTTTATACCATATTGACTATAATCTACGTCAATTATCTTGTTTGTTTTTCACATTCTCTTTGTTAAAATAATCTACCGTAACTAGTTATGCTAAATTATTTTGCCTTAATAATGCAAAAAACAATTCAACCTAGACGCATATTACGATCAAAATGGTATAGTATTTTATTAGGGTGGCTGAGCTAGCTGGCGGTGTTTTGTAAGGATTAAAGATTGTTTAAGGTGAGTAGTTTATTTTTTTAAAAAGTTCAACAATTCTATTTGTGTCTTTTTAGCCTTCCCTTTATAAAGTTCAGCTTGTAATAAGCCATATCCATCTCCATTGTATGACAATAGATTAAAGCTTATTTGTTGGGTTTGTATGACTTCTTTGAGGTCTTTTATGTATGAGATTGCACTTGACGAGGTCTTGAGTGCAGTGTTGTAGATCCCACATTGTCCAATCATTACTGGTACATCAAGTTTAGTGGCTGTTTTTTTATGTTTTTTTATAATGTTAATTAATAGTTGTTTGTCACGCCCTACGGGTTTTAGCCCAGAAGGGCTTTTGAGGAAATGTAAAGATAGTCTTACTTTAGAGTCAAGGTTAGTTAAATATGGTTTTATATAACCACTTATTGAGTAATAATGTCCTTGTTGTACTACAAATTTAGCATCGTTTAGGTATAAGACTCCTTTGCCTTCTGTTGCTAATATTTGAAATACATCCCGTTGGTCAAATGTGTAGTTCAACCGTATTTTATATTGTGACATTTTTCCTTCGGTATCAAAAGTGATGTCTTTAAGAGCTCCTGGTTCAATAGTCGTTTGACCTATGTTTTTGCCATTAGCATCGTATTCGGTAACGATAAGTGCTTGAATAATCACTTCGCCTTGCAAACCAATATTACTTGCCTCTATCACGGGAATGGCGGCAACAATGGTAGAATCATTTATCAATTGTTTTACTTCTTTGTAGTTAGTCATGTCTCTACTGCCAGAAAAGTAGGTGCTATCTCCCCAAGTAGCACTGTGGTAGTTTAGGTCAGCAGGGAAAGATACTTTCTTATAGTTGGGGTATTTTTCTGAACTTTTGCTAACTGCCCAAGCTGTTTTTTGTTGTGTAAACTCAATAGGGTCAAATAGAGAGTATAATAAGACTATATTTTTGTTAATGCTTAGTTTAAGCTCTTCATTTTGTGTAAATAACTCTGCACCATTGATGAATAAAATATGATTGGTGTCTATGTCTCGAATAGACTTATTAGCGGTACTCAAAATAAAAGAATATTTTTTTGTATTAATCCCTTTTTCGTAGTTCGGTAAAATGTTATAGCCAATGACAGTTGGGTTATTTTTGTATGATTTTGTGATAAAGCTCCATATTCTTAAAAAGTTAGATTGAGTTCTAATGTCTTGCCAATAGACAATACTTGAGCTACTATTCAATTCGATTGACTGTTCATCTAAATTTATGATTACACTTAATTGATTCTGACTGGCTAACTTTACTTGTTCACTTAGCCATTTCATTGCTGGTGCATCTGGAATCATGTTTTGATTTTTGTCTATTTGAGGAAAAGTAAAGGATAACTCAACAGTGTTAAAGTGAAGTGCTATAATATTTTGATAATCACTCGCCGTCAAGGTGTTGATTTGTCCTGATTTTTCAAAAGGAATGTTTATGCTCTTAATTCTAATTTCTTTTCCTTTGTTGTCTAAAATTTTATTGCCATTAGTGCTATAAAACCCAAAGCTACTCTGTGCCAATAGGCAACAGAAAATTATATTTAAATATTTCATATTTACATTCTTTACAAATAGAGTACCAAAAGTATGGTTTTCACTTTAATTAAGTACTACTCTTTGATTATTTTATACTTTAAGATTACTGAGCTAGGCATAAATGCAATTTTTTACTTAAAACAATAGCATAATTAGGGTGTAGTTACGTGTTTATAAAGCACTTCTTTTTCCTAACTCTATTACTTTTAGGTTTTGCATTCCCCCCTTACTAAATTCTAAAGTAACAATAGTACGGATATGATGGAATCCATGTCTGCCCGCTGCTCCAGGATTAATATGTAAAAGATTGTGCTTTTTATCGGGCATTATTTTAGTAATGTGTGAATGCCCACAAATAAACAAATTAGGATTTTCAGTCTCTATTATTTGTTTTACCCTTGCAGAGTATTTACCAGGATACCCCCCGATATGTGTCATGAAAATTTTTACGCCTTTTATGGTAAAAATTAAATTTTCTGGATATTCTGCACGAAGATTATGGTCATCTATATTTCCATAGACTACTTTGAGTTTTGCTTTCCGACTCAGAGCATTCAATACGTTGGCTTCTCCAACATCCCCAGCATGCCAAATTTCATCTACATCATCCAAAAAAGAAAGGATACGCTCATCCATATAGCTGTGTGTATCCGAAATGATCCCAACTTTTATTGTCCCCACGTTTGAGGAGATTCTTTCCACATATTAAGATTGTCTATCTGGTCCGCATTGATATACCCAGAAGCCATAGCTGACTGAATAAGATTGCTGTAGTCACTTAAGCAAAATAGTGAAATGTTATTCTCTTCAAAATTTTGATAAGCAACATCAAATCCATAAGTAAAAATAGCAGCCATTCCTATAACATCTATTTCAACTGCTATTAAATCATTAGCAGCTTTTAGAGAACTGCCACCTGTAGAGATAAGGTCTTCTATTACTACACATTTTTGATTAGGAACTACCTTTCCTTCTATTAAGTTTGTCATACCGTGTCCTTTGCTTTTAGATCTAACATACACAAAAGGAAGTCCAAGTCTCTCGGCAATTAATGCACCTTGTGGTATTCCTGCAGTGGCAACGCCAGCGATTAACTCTACATCTGGGTAATGCTTTTTGATTCCTTCGCAAAGCTTGTCGGTAATAGTTTTTCGTGCTTTAGGAAAACTTAAAGACAATCGATTATCACAGTATATTGGTGATTTCCAACCCGATGCCCAGATGAAGGGGTTATTAGGATTTAATTTTACAGCTTCCACCTCTAATAGTATTTTAGAGATTAGCTCAGCATTTTCGTTATCAATTATCATTTTCATGTTGTAAAATTACAATTTTGTATAATATTTTTATCATATTGGCTTAATATTATGAGAGTATTTATTAACGATATAGCAGTAAGGATACTTAGACCTACAGAACTTGTAGAACTAGGTGTTGATGTAGAGAGGATTCGCTATGATGATTTTGATGTTTCAATCAGAGGTGATGTCTATGTAGAAGGGCTTAAACAAAAGGACTTGCGTAAAATTTTGATGGAAATGGAAGACGCTAAGCACGTAGATGTAAAGTCCTTGATTCTCCGACTTAGGAAGGATGTAGATCCCGCCTCTGCAATTCTTAAAAAAGATTTTAAATTAATAGAAGCTGGTGGCGGCTTGGTAGAGAGAGGTAACGAAACTCTATACATCTATAGATTAGGTAGATGGGATTTGCCAAAAGGAAAATTAGAAAAAGGAGAAACAATAGAAGAGGGAGCTTTACGTGAGATACATGAAGAGTGCAACGTGGAAGCAAGTATTACAAACCATGTAGGGAATACTTATCACGTACATAAGCGTAAAGGTAGATATGTTTTTAAACGTACTTTTTGGTACAAAATGCAAGTAATTGGTAATCCTGAGTTGATTCCGCAAGTTAAAGAAGGTATTGAGGATGTGAGATGGATGACAGAGCAAGAAGCTAAAAATTTAGTCTACGATAGTACTTATGTCTCTTTGAGAGGTTTGTTAGACACCTATTTTAGTAGAAAGAAATAATTTTTTTTTAAAATTATATAATGAAAAAAATCCCTCAATATATTTTTATTTTGGTGGCAATGCTAGTAGGTATCTGTTGGGGATTGTTTGCTATAGGGAATGAAGATTTAGTATCTTTTACTACTTTGTATATCAAGCCATTTGGAGATATTTTTATTCGGTTGCTTAAAATGATAGCTGTCCCTTTGGTTTTGGCTTCTTTAATTACAGGTATAGCTAATTTGAAAGACGTAAGTGTTTTGTCCCAAATGGGTACAAAAACAATAATACTTTACATGATGACTACTGTGTTGGCAATTACGATTGGTCTGGTACTGGTGAATGTCATAGAGCCGGGTAATTCTATTAGTGATGAAACTAGAACTTCGTTACTGAGTACCTTTGGAGAAACGAGTCAATCAAAAATTGTAGATGCTGAACAAGTGAGTGGATCATCTCCATTATACCCTTTAGTTAATATGATTCCAGAAAACATATTTAAAGCATTTGGAAATAATGGGAGTATGCTCCAAGTTGTCTTTTTTGCTTTATTATTTGGTGTAGGATTGTTAAAAATGTCGGGGAATAAAAGGGATTCAATTTATGATTTTTTTGATGCTGTTAATGACGTAATGTTATTCATTATTAGTTTGATTATGAAATATGCACCAATTGGTGTTTTGGCTTTGATTGCGGCTCAGGTAGCATCTCTTAAATCAATGGATTTACTTTACGCACTCATACAATATAGTCTCACAGTAGTATTAGGGCTATTTTTGTTATTAATTGGTTATCTATTTTTAGTAATGATTTTTACAAAAATACCAGTAAAATTGTTTTTACGACAAATTTTCCCAGTGCAATTAATTGCTTTTAGCACAAGTTCTAGTGCTGCTACTCTTCCCGTTACAATGAAGCGTTGCGAGGAGAGATTAGGGATTTCTGAAAAAACGACAAGCTTTGTTTTACCATTGGGAGCTACAATCAATATGGATGGCACAAGCCTTTATCAAGCAGTAGCGGCAGTGTTTATAGCTCAAGTATACGGAATCGAATTAGATTTAGTAGCTCAGTTAGGAATTGTGCTTACAGCTTTATTGTCATCTGTAGGGGCAGCAGGAGTACCTGGTGCAGGGATGGTTTTATTGACAGTTGTATTGACTCAGCAAGGGATTCCTGTAGAAGGCTTAGCTTTGATTATAGCACCCGATAGAATTTTAGATATGCTAAGGACAACAATAAATGTTACGGGAGATGCTACGGTGGCCTCTATTGTAGATAATAAAAGTTAGGAGTACTCGGTCTTTTTAATAATGTCAAGTCACAGCTATGATTTTTTGGTTAAACAGTCACAGCCATTGTTACAATTCTTTTTAGGTTTGAATAATAATTTAACAATAAACCCAATAGATAATATTAAAATAAAATAAGCTAAAATAGTTTGCATTAACTCAATGTTTGGTAAGTGATAAATGCAGAGAGGTATGCTAAGCTACTCATCCCGAATAGTTGCATTAATGCCCATTTCCAACTTTTGGTTTCTCGTTTTACGATAGCAAGTGTGGCGATACATTGCATAGCGAAGGCATAAAAGATGAGTAGAGACATACCTGTGGCTAGGTCAAATCTTTTTTGTCCAGTGTTTGGGTTTATTTCTGTAGCCATTTTTTGTTTGATGGTGCTAATGTCTTCACCGTCATACTCTACGCTATATATTGTGGCTAGAGTACCTACGAATACTTCTCTGGCGGCAAAGGAGCTGATAAGGGCAATTCCTATTTTCCAATCGTATCCAAGTGGTTTTACGAGAGGTTCTATGATTTTTCCCATGATGCCGATATATGATTTTTCTATTTTTAGGCTAGCGATTAGGTGTTGGTTTTCTTTTGCTGATAGTCCTTTTTTTGGTATGAAATTTTGTTCTATATTTTGGTATGATTGGGGACCATTGGATGCTAGAAACCATAAGATAACAGATATAGCAAGTATTATTTTTCCTGCGTCAAATATGAAAGCTTTTGTTTTTTCGAGAACTTCTAAAAAAACGTTTTTTAAAGAAGGAAGCTTATAACTAGGCATTTCTATTACAAATAATGATTTGTTTTTTGTTTTTAATGTTTTGTTAAGAATATAAGCTGCTAAAATAGCTGAAGAAAATCCAAGGATGTATAATGCTAATAACGTTAAGCCTTGTAAACCGATGAAACCAAATAACTTGGTGTTAGGGATGATTAATGCAATTAATATGGCGTAAACAGGAAGTCGGGCTGAGCAAGTAGTAAAAGGGGTTACTAAAATGGTGATGAGACGTTCTTTCCAACTTGAGATGGTGCGAGTTGCCATAATGGCGGGGATGGCACAGGCAGTTCCCGAAATAAGAGGAACAACACTTTTTCCACTCATTCCAAATTTACGCATGACTTTATCCATAAGAAATACAACCCTGCTCATATAGCCTGTTTCTTCTAGTATGGCAATAAATAAAAATAATATTGCGATTTGTGGGATGAATATAAGTACACCGCCTACGCCAGGAATAATACCTTCAGTAAGTAAATTAGTAAACATTCCGGCAGGTAATTGTTGTTTTGAAAAACTAGCTAATTTAGCAAAACTTAAGTCAATAAAATCCATTGGTGCTGATGCTAAATCAAATACGGATTGAAAAATAAGAAATAAAATCCCTAAAAATAATACGTATCCAAATATTTTGTGTGTGAAAATTTTGTCTAACCTACTGCGTATGTCGGTAGCTTTGGATTTGTCAATGTGATAAGTGTTTTTTAAAGATTTATTAATAGCCAAGTGACGATAAATAGTTTCTTTATTTTGATAGTTTTTTATTTCTGGAGTAGCTTGTTTGTAAGCGAGTATTTTTCTTTTGAGATTTTGAGAAATATTATCAGGAAATTTACTTTGTGTAGTCATTAACCACAGTCTGTACAAAGAGTACTGTGGAGCTATCGCTTTTAATTTTTCGAAATATTTACCATTTATTTTTTGTTTGATAGCACACATTGGGCTATCTTTTTGTGTGTTATAGGTTTTTGTAATGGTAGTTTTTAATTTTCCTATCCCTTGGTTTTTTCTAGCACTAACGAGGACTATGGGACTGTCAAGTTCTTTTTGTAAAGCTTCAATATTTATTTTTATCCCTCTTTTTTCTGCCTGATCCGCCATGTTGATGACGAGTATAGTAGGAGTTTCTAAATCTTTTATTTGTGAAAAAAGAAATAAATTTCGTTTTAGATTGACAATATCAGCTACAACAATGATTAAATCAGGATAATCTTCTGTTTCGGGGGTTAGTATTGTTTTGAGTACAATACTTTCATCTATAGAAGTAGGGTTGATACTGTAAGTACCAGGGAGATCTATGATTATAGCAGTTTGCGTAGAAGATAATTTACAAGTACCTTGTTTTTTATCTACAGTGATACCAGGGTAATTACCTACTTTTTGGTTTAAACCTGTGAGTTGATTAAATAAAGAAGTCTTTCCAGTGTTTGGGTTACCGATTAAAGCTATCTTTATAGGCTTTTTATCACTCATTTAATTTTCTTTAATAATGTTGATTTGTGAAGCTGTTTCTTTTCTAATGGCTAAGTGATTCCCATCTACACAAATGTATAAGGGATCCTGTAGTGGTGCTATCTGTATGAGTTCCACTTTGGCACCAGGAAGACAACCCATTTCCAATAACTTAAGCGGAATATTATCCAAGTTTTCTTCTGCTATAATACCGTGATTACCAATTTGTAATGATGCGATAGTACTCAATTGTAGCTATTTTTGTGATAAAACAAATACTTCTTGGCTAGTTCCAAGCGATGAGTACAAATATACTAATTAGAATTGTTCTAAAGAACTTATTTAGAATAACTTTAGATAAATAATAGAAATCATTATTAGAATACTTTTTTTGATAAAAAATCAGTTTGTTAAAAATCTTTATTTTTAGATTTTCGGATAATCCAAAATACAGGAATGAGTACCCACAAGAATAAAACAAATAATGATAATGTCATTCCTAATCCTGTCCCAAAAAATTGCTGAAAGATTGCTCCTGTATATCCTAATAGTGCAGAAATATCTAATTTGAGCAAAATAAGAATTCTTCCTAAATCTATAGGATTAAACATGGTTGCAAATAGAGACATTTTATCCAATGGGTAATCATCAAATATCATCAAACTGATAAGAAAAACCCCATCATAAACTACTGCTAATCCTAACCAAACTAGAATGGCATAGCCAAAACCTTTTATTTTATTTTCGTTATAAAGCCCTATAATAAAAGCAAGAGCTACAAAAATAAAGGTAAGCATAGCACTGATAAGTAGTAATAATGAGAAATTAAAGATAGCATTAGATTTGATTATTCCATAAGCCAAAAAAGGAATTCCTAAACCCAAAACTACACTCAAAGATAATGAAAGAGCTAAGCCTGCATATTGTCCAAAAAAAATAGTACTACGCTTGATAGGTTGGGCAAGCAATAATTCTGTAAATTCTCTTGAATCATAATAATACATAACTCCAAATATTGTTCCTATAAGAGGTGTGAGTACCAAGATGATATTCATTAAAGTAATAATAGCTTTAGATACATCATTATTTAAAAATAGTAAAACAAAGCTTAATAATAAATAAAAAGCAAAATATACGTAACTCCATCGGCTACGCATTAAATCAAAAAAACTGTATTTTAATATTTTAAACATTATGGTCAGATTTTAGTGTTTTAATCGTTGTTTTGAGTTCTTAGTATTTCAGCAATAGCGTGTTCTAGATTATTTTGATTTGTTTGTTCTTTTAACAAATTAATAGTCCCTTTGAAGTAGATTTTACCATCTAATAAAAAAACAATTTCATCTGCCATTTCTTCCACAAAACTCATGATATGGGTAGTAATTAATATAGTTTTTCCTTTCTTTTTTTCTTCTAAAATTATTTTTTTTAAATTAAGAAGAGCGATAGGATCAAGTCCAGTAGTTGGTTCGTCTAGTATAATGGTTTGACTATCAAACATAAAGGTTAAAACAATGTTAACTTTTTGTTTTGTCCCACCAGATAGAGTCCCCAGTTTTTTGTGTAAAAAAGGTTGAAGACCGAGTGATTCAATAATTTCTAATTCATTAGTAGACTTTGAACGAATGTCTTTGACCATGTCAAAGAGTTCAATAACGCTTAAATTGGAAGGAAAGTTTGCAATTTGAGGGAGATAATTAATTTCATTTCTATAGTCCCATCTTCCTAGAATACTATTATCATTAATTTGTATATCTCCTTTATCAGGAATCACCATACCCAAAATGCTTTTGATAAGTGTTGTTTTACCCGATCCATTAGGTCCTAAAATAACAAAAATACCACCTTTATTTATTTCTAAATTTAGTCCAGAAAGTACTTTTAGCTTTTGAAATTTTTTTTCGAGGTTTGTGATACGTATCATTTGTTTTTTTTCATTAATGGTGATTTATCCACCAAATCATCAGGTGTAAATACAGGGGATACTTTTTCTGAGAAATTAATAATGTCCACAAATAGACTACGGAGAAGAATGATAGTTTCTGGAGTTCTATTAACGATATAAGAAAATAATTTTACAGGGCGATAAGGGATATCTCCAATTCCATTTTTATCTAAATCATAACCAGTATAACTACTCCAATAGTTTCCTTCAAAACTATTATCATTCATTTTACTATTATACGAAACGTCAAAAGCATTATTTAAGAAATTATTTTTAGTAAAAACATTAGCATAACAAGCACCTGCTACTTTTAAAGCCCAGCCATTTTGTTTAAAATTATTATTAGTATAATTAATCCTAGTACAACCCTCTAAATTAATGGCAATCGTATTTTCTTCAAATAAATTTTCGTTAATTTCCGCATCATAAATTTCTTTTAATAATAAGCCATAAGCAGCTGTTCCCCAATTTTTTTTAAAAATATTTTTAGTCATTATTATGTGTTTAGAAAACATAACAGCAACCCCAGCACCGTTGTTTTCAAAAAGATTGTTAGTATAAGAATTATGATTAGAAAACATAAAATGAAGACCATACCTCAAATTATTATGACTATGATTGTTGACAATAGTAGAGTGGCTAACAAATTCAAGGTATATTCCATCACGTAAATCTTCTACATGATTATTTTTAATTTCTCCTCGACTACAATGCCATATATGTACTCCGTTTCCTGCTGCAGATTGGGTTTTGTATTCTCCCGATACGTGGTTGTTAAATATTTTAAAATCTTTTGATTTTTCAAACATAATTCCAAAAAACACCTTTTTTAGAATGTTATTTGATACGGAACAATAATTACTTCGGTGTACTTTGATAGCGGCAAAATCTGAGGTATAGCTATGCCCTACATCTTGTATAGTAAATCCACTAATTGTTACAGAGTCAGATTTTACTAAAAGAATATTTCCTTTATTTTGCCCGCTAATAATTGGCGTATTGATACCTTTAAGGGTAAGCGGTTTTAATATTTCAATTTCAGCTTCTTTATAGAGTCCGCCATCAACAATAATAACATCATTACTATCAGCAATTTTTACAGCTTTCGTGATGCTCTTATAAGTACACGTTGGACAGACTTTTATTTCTTTAGCACTTGCAAGAAGTGAAATAAAAAGTAATAGTATAATGTTAGTTATTTTCATTTCTGTAAGTTTAAGTATAAAAAAAATACTCTCCAACACAACTAGGTCTTGAAGAGCATTTTTAACCGAACTTATACAACCAAAAGTTATTTATTTTTTAAGTTTATTGACAATCTCTTTCCATAAGAACATCTCGCCTGTCTGCTCTCGCTGTATTGCAGTTGCTTTTTCTTTACTAGAAAAAGCAGATAAGAATTCTCCCATAGGGCTTTTTATATTTTCACTAACAAGATAGGTCGCATCTTCTGCATTAGTAAATTTTCCTTCTTTACCAAAGTCACTAACTAACGTAAAAGCTCTATCAGGGAAATTGTTATTATTTAAATCTTGTATCATACATTCTATAGCATCATACTTAAATATTTTTCCTTTAGGAGTTACATATTCAGAAGCGTGCATTTTATCTACAATCGTCATTTCACAAAAGTGACAAACATCTTGTCCAAACTGAATAGGTTCAGGTTTTATTGTACAAGCAGAAAACAGTACGGTTAGTACTAAAGCTATAAATGAGTATTTATACATGTACATTGTTTTTATTTTCCTTAAGTCCTAATAGCCAACCTAACCCTACTAGGGTCATGCCTGCTGCCATTAAGTATGCACCAGTAGAAGGGTATGAGTGAGCATCAAAATTCAATATATATGTTGTGCCAAATAAAGGGGGTTGATAAGCCATCGGATTCCCTGCATCATCCACAAACTGAATTGCTGCATGAGGATCAAGATTATGACCATAATCATACTCCCATAAATAAAAATCATACATTCCAACTACCCCTAATAAAACCATAATAGCAAGCCATACAAAATAGAACTTAGGTTTACCTAAAATTCCTACAATTACTCCCAAAATAGACATTGTAATAATTACAATAGGAAAAATTTTAAATTCTGGCATTTCTTTTGGGATTGGTTCCATACCTACATAATGATTCATTAAATCTATATTTTGAATATCATTTGGTTCTACACCTACGATTTTGTTAATCCAAATATCCATTCCTAAAGGGATGGGGTATTGAGGTGCCCCAATCATAATATTCCATAGTGGAAAAAAGAATAAAGAAAGTAATAATAACGAGCCTACGATTACTAATAGCTGTGATTTTTTCATCTTTTGGATTAAGTTAAATAAAAAACGAGCAGCATTTTACTGCCCGTTTTAATTTTATTTAGTTATTATTCTAACGGTTCGTCATCAAGTGTCCAAGACATTTTGATATCAGACCCCGTAGGTGACACTCTTACATATCCTTGCATTTCTTGATGTAAAGCAGAACAGAAGTCTGTACAGTAAAATGGCCATACACCTTCACCTTTTGGCGTCCAAGTAAACGTTTCTGTTTGTCCCGGCATAATCAAAAGCTCTGAAGTGTTAGCCCCAATCATACTAATACCGTGAGGAACGTCATAATCTTGTTCTAAATTAGTAACATGAAAATATACTTTATCCCCCATTTTAACTCCTTCAATATTATCAGGTGCAAAGTGGCTTCTAATCATTGTCATATAAACATGGACATTGTTTCCATCACGTACTACTTTTGCTTCTTTTTCACTTCTAGTAGCATAAGGATGTTTATTTTCCTCCAATTTGAATATTTTCCTAGATTTAGACTCTAATAATTCTGCAGGACAACCGGCAGCATAATGAGGTTCTCCAATTGTTGGAAAATCTAGTAACAACTCCATTTTATCCCCTGAAATATCATACAATTGTGCTGATTGACAAACTTCTGGACCAGTTGCTAGATAACGGTCTTTTGTTATTTTGTTCATAGCAATCATGTATTTCCCAAAAGGTGCTTGAGAGTTTCCACCAGGAATCATTAAGTGACCTACAGAATAATATGTCGGTTTTCTGTCTAATACTTCCCAAGTACCTAACTTCCATTTTACAACTTCAGAAGATATAAAGAATGTTGTATAAGCATTGCCCTTACCGTCAAATTCTGTATGCAATGGCCCTAGCCCTGGTTGTTTTACAGTACCAGCAAGGATATCTTCAAATTTAAGAATTGGAATACCGTAAGCATCTCCAGCAAATTTCTTTCCTGCGATAGCAGCTTGTATTTTCGTAAATGAATGTACCGTTAGGTTGGCAGATAATTTACCATTACCAACAATGTACTCACCACTAGGGTCTACATCACAACCATGAGGAGACTTAGGAGTAGGAAGTAAATAAATAGCACCAGGAACATCTGCGGGATCAACAGTTAACACCTCTGTAATCATTGTTGTTTTAGCAGAATGTGTTTCGTCATTATATACATTGTGAGCATATTTTGTAGGTACCTTTTTACCTCCACCATTAGCTACATATTCTTCGATTTTTTTCCAGTTTATTGCTACGATAAAATCTTTATCATTTTGAGAAGCATTTACTTCTAATAAAGAATTAGCCTCTTCAGTATTATACGTAGAAAAGAAGAACCAACCATGAGATTTCCCTCTACCTGGATGAGCCAAGTCATAATTAAATCCGGGCATTAGAATTTGAAATGCAATATTCATGTTTCCACTTTCTGGATTTACTTTAACAAAAGACAAAGCACCTTTAAAGTTACCTTTATACTCTTTGATAGGCATATCTCGCTGAGGAATAGGAACAGAGAAACGAGTACCTGCTACTACGTACTCTGTGTTTTCTGTTACAAAAGATGAACTATGATTTCCCGCACTGTTAGGAATCTCAATAATCTCAGTTGTCTCAAATGTTGTCAAATCAATTTTCGCAATACGAGGTGTATTGTTTTCATTGATAAAGCACCACCTACCATCAATCTTACCATTTGTTTGTGACATATCTGGATGGTGAGAATCTCCCCAAGGAACAAAACCATAAGACGTATTTAACATCGGTTTTGTTTCCTCATTATATCCATAAGCTTTTTCACCATCTTGAGAAAAAACAGGAATCACTTTAAACAAACGACCAGAAGGTAATCCATAAACAGCTAACTGTCCACTGAATCCACCAGAAATAAATGCGTAAAACTCATCATGTTCACCTGGCTTTACATATGTTCTTTCTGCTACATTTTTACTTAAAGCACCAGAAGGTTTTGCCTTTCCTTTTCCATTATCTCCACCACAGCTTACAAGCATGAAAGATGATACGGCAATAGAAAGAGCATATTTTGCTATAATTTTCATATCTATAATTAGTTTAATTTTAATTTACTGTTCTGAAATATTCTAATACCCCTCTAGCTTCCTCTTCCGTTAGGTTTTGATTAGCCATAGGTGCAGAATATTCCATTAATAAATCTTTAGCGATTTTATTTTCTTTTACCATTTGTTCTGGGTTAAGAATCATATTCATAATCCATTCTGGTGTACGTCTTGCTGTAACTCCTGTAAGGTCTGGTCCTACAAATCGTTTCCCCATCTTATGACAAGCAGAACATTTAGCATCAAAAGTAATTTTTCCAGCATCTGCAACGGCTTGATCTAAATCACCAAAATCCACACTAGTCACTGGTCCTACACCTTTGTCTTTCATTGGGTCTTCTTCAACTTCTTCTTCTATTGATTCCACTACTTCATTTGTTGCATTATCAACAGATTCTTCAATGTTGTTTTCTGTTCCTTCTGTATCTGATTTAGACCCTCCACAGCTAAAAAGCATTGTAGAAATTAGACCTGCTATTAAAATAAAATTCATTTTCATCATTAATTTGTTTTAGGTTGTTATTTTATTTATTCGATTTTTGTTGTTTATTCTTTTGGTAAGATTACTTTATCTACTACTACTACCCACCCGTTAGAAGCTTTTACTTCTCCAAGCACTTTAGCACCTCCTATAAAGATATCATCACCTTCAGCAGTTACTTCTAAGTAATCCAAAGTTGCAGTATAAACTTTTCGTCCTTTTTTCGCTTCTTTTTTAAGTTGTTTTATATTATAAGACCCAGCAACAGCGTGACGAGATAAAATATCAACAAGTTTAGCCTTGTTTTCAGGTTTTAATAATGTCTCTACGGTTCCTGCAGGTAGAGCATCAAAAGCACTATTGATAGGAGCAAAAACAGTAAGTGGACCAGCATTTACGATGATATGTTCAATTTCGGCAGCTTGAACCGCAGCCACTAAAGTACTATGATCTTTTGACCCAACAGTAATTTGTAATATATTGGGATCAGATACTTCGTCGATAACATCAGCTTGACCTTTTGAGTGAGAGTCATCTTTTTGAACATCAGTAGTAGCTACAGCGTCTGTGTTACTTTCTTTTGAGTTATTTTCTGTTTTATTACATGAACTTAAAAGTGATGCTACAGTAAGTATCATTACTAAAATTACGGGCTTTTTCATTATTGACATTGGTTTGTTTGTTAATTCAACAAATCTCCATATTCTTAGCAGTAAAAAAAATGACGAAAGTCAAAAAAAAAAATGACGTTAGGCAGTATCAGGAATAAAGACTACTTCAACCTGCCTGGGTTATTTTTTAAAAAAGCTCCCCAAGATTTTTCGGCTTTAGTTTGCGTACCACCTTGAAAATGATGGCAAATTGCAACAGCAAGAGCATCCGTAGCATCAAGGAGGATTGGTTCGTTTTTTATTTTGAGTAAGTGCATTACCATTGTGCAGACCTGTTCTTTGGAAGCCTGTCCTTTTCCAGTGACAGATTTTTTCACCTTAAGAGGAGCATATTCCGTTACGGGGATGTCACGAGAGAGGGCGGCAGCCATTGCAACACCTTGAGCCCTACCAAGTTTGAGCATCGACTGTACATTTTTACCAAAAAAAGGAGCTTCTAGTGCGACCTCATCAGGAGAGTAATCTTCTATTACTTGTCCTATACGTTCGTATATTTTTTTGAGTCGAAGCGAATGTTCTGCATACTTTTTTAGGTGTATTACGCCATATTGTAATAACTTGAGCTTATTGCCAGTTACTTCAATTATACCATAACCCATTACGATAGTGCCGGGATCAATTCCGAGAATTATTTTGGAAGCTTGCATATATTTACCAAATTTACAAAAATGAAACGAAAGCCCTATTTAGTTTTACTTTTTAAGATATTAATATTTTTTGGTGTCCTATTACAGTTGGGCTATCTGTTTTATTTCGAAAAAGATTTTTCACAACGATTTATTGCTGTTTTTTCTCGAAACATTCGATTTGGTTGGTTGTTATTGGTTTTTCTTTTGATGTTTTTGAATTGGTTAATAGAAGCCGTTAAATGGCAATTTCTCGTTCGTAAGATTACTGAAATCAACTTATCAAAGGCGATAGAAGTAGTATTAACTGGCTTGTCTTTTGGTTTTTTTACCCCTAGAGGAGTGGGGGATTATATAGCTAGAGTATATGTAAGTGAGAGCAGTCAAAAAATTTCGTTGGTAATGGCGTTGTTATTAAGTAGGATGTCACAGTTGGCTGTTATTTTGGTAGGAGGTGCAATTGGTTTGCTTTTCTTCAAAACAGAATCGATAAACTTTACTGTATTTACTTCAATAAGTATTAGTAAGTGGGTAATGGCTATCCTAGCAATTATTTTAGTGGTTATTATTAGTCTGTGGTTTTATAAAGCCACAAAAGTGACTTCTTTTTTTGCTCTATTGAAGAGAAGAAATGTTTTTGGAGCAAAAGATATTGGTTTTGTTAGTTTGTTATCGGTTTTAAGGTATCTGACTTATACTACTCAGTTTGTATTACTACTGATGGCTATAGGTGTTACAGTTCCATTTTTAACACTTTTGATTACTATTTTTGTTGTTTTTTTAGCGAAAGCGATGTTACCCGTTTTTAACTTTATGAGCGATATAGGAGTAAGGGAAGTATTTGCCGTTCTGTTTCTTTCTACATTAGGAGTCCCAGAAGAGGTCGCTTTGGTAGCAAGCTTGATGCTTTGGGGTATTAATATCCTCTTGCCTACATTATTTGGTGTTTTGATTACTTTAAAAATGAAATTATAGTGGTAGAGTTCTTATTTGTAGGTACTTATATTTTGTACTTTATTTTTATTGTGTGGGTAATGATTTATTGGCGTTACAATGAGGTCATTGTTAGTAACTTACCATTTTTGTCAATAGTAGTAGTAGTACGTAATGAAGAGAGTAATATAATGAATTTATTGACTGATTTTTCCAAACTAGACTACCCATCAGAACAAATAGAATTTATTATTGTAGATGACAATAGCACTGATTTCACTCTAAAGTTAATTCGAGAAAACAGTCTTAATAACTTGTCTTTTATTCGCTTAGGAGAATATAATGGTAGCCCAAAAAAAAATGCGATAACAAAAGCAGTGAGCGTAGCACAAGGAGATTATATCCTCTGCACAGATGGAGATTGTCGAATAAAACCATTTTGGGCATCCAAAATGGCAGCTTTTATTAATCATAAATATGATTATGTATGTGCACCAGTTATTTATAGTCCAGTAAAAGGCTTGTTTCAGCGTTTACAAGCAATAGAGATGTTGAGCTTGGTTGGGATTACGGCTGGGATGATTAACGTTGGATATCCTGCCATGAGCAATGCTGCCAATATGATTTTCAAGAAAAATTCTTTTAAAAAAATAGCGGGCTATCAAGGACTTGAATCAGTTATTTCTGGGGATGATGAATTGTTGATGCATAAATTCAAGAAACAAGGTTGTAAAGTAGCTTATTTATCAACCATAGATGTAATTGTGAAGACAAAACCAAATGTTACATTGTCGGAATTAACCAAGCAGAGAAGACGTTGGGGAAGTAAGTGGAAGTATTATCAACTTCCTTACGTCAAGGTGGTAGCATTGTTTATTTTCTTTTTGTATTTGCTTACTATTTTTTCTTTTTCGCTTGTGCTAAAAGGTGTTTTTCCTGTAAAAATTTTCCTGAATGGTTTAATGCTTAAATTTGTGTTGGAATACTTTTTCGTGAAATTAATTAAGAAAGATTTATTAAGAGAATCACTTAGTATGTTATGGTTTTTGTTGACTTTTTTGGTCTATCCTATATACGTGGTTTTTATAGGGATATTATCTAATTTTAAAGGATTTGAGTGGAAAGGACGTAAATATTAAAACGATTTGGGCGTGCCATTACATCTTCTGAAAAAGGAGATGTAATGTCGGACTTTCGCGACTCATCCCGTTTCATTTCGTACCTCAATTCACGTGATTCAAACACATCGCTTTATCCCTCACGCAGGCTTTAGTATGTGATTTATACTGAATATTGAGTAATTTAAAACGGGAGTTTTGTGTAAGATTGAGTTTATTAAAGCATGAAAGTATAAAAAAGATTGATTAGAGATAGTCAAATCACACAAGTTATACCAGTTTAACTATAATATGAGTCTAATTTAGATTGAATTGTTTTTTGCAATATCGAGGAAAAATGATTTAGCATAACTGGTTACGGTAAATTATTTTAACGAAGAGAGTGTAAAAACAAACAGGATAAATGACTTATCTTATAGTTAAAATGGTATTATTCTTTTGGCAAGTGTGGAAATGCCCAAGAATGTATGGGTAGAATTATTATTTTTTAGTTCAGGTGCATAATTACATTTATTTTAATTAAGTTTACAATAATGGCAAGTAAGAAAGCGAAAATATTTTTAAGAAATCAAACAGCTGTGTTTGGTAGTGTTATTATTATTTTAACAATTGTAATTGCTTTTTTGGGTTATTGGATAATGCCTGACGCCACACCTAATGCTAATGACCGAATAGCAGAACTCAAAAAACAAGCCCCAGGGTTTAGCACAGAAGTATTGTTAGTACCTCGAAATATCAAAGTAGAAAACCTTAACTTCTTGGAGCGGTGGTTCAGTGGACAAGAATCAGCTTATATCGCTAGACCATTTCTAAAATACGAGGTCTTAGAAGGGAATCAAAAAATTGTTTTAGACATAAATAATGGAGGGGAGTCATACTCAAAAGAAACTTACACACTAGAAGATCTTTCGGGGGGAGGTGATTTCTCTATGAAAGAAATATTGACCAATCAGATAGAGAGAAGAACTTATTGGTTTGGGACTGACCTTAGTGGTCGTGATATGCTAAGTAAATTGATTTTTGGTGCTAGAATTTCAATTGCGATTGGCTGTATTACGGTGATTTTATCAGCAGTAATAGGCTTGCTTTTAGGATCTTTTGCAGGTTATTTTGGCGGTTGGGTAGATCAGGTCGTTTTGTGGTTCATGTCTGTGGTGTGGTCTGTGCCACGTATTATGCTAGTGATAGCTATTAGTATGGCATTACAGCAAGTAGGAGTTTGGATTACTTTTGTAGCCGTAGGATTAACGATGTGGGTAGAGGTAGCAAGGGTCGTAAGAGGAAAGGTGCTTGAAGTAAAAGAATATCAATATGTAGAGGCGGCGAAGTCTTATGGTGCAAGTCATATCAGAATAATTCTCAAATATATACTGCCGTCTATTGTAGGACCTGTTGTAGTGGTTTTTACAGCTACTTTTGCCGATGCGATTTTGATAGAAGCAGGTTTGAGCTTTTTGGGTTTAGGTGTGAAGTCACCTATGCCGTCTTGGGGATTGATGATTCAAGAAGGTTATGCGATGATTACGAGTGATGGAGCGTGGTATTTGATTTTTTTTCCTGCTATTTGTATTAGCTTATTAGTCTTTTCGTTTAACCTAGTAGGTAATGGATTGCGTGATGCTTTAGATCCTAAAAACGTATTAAAGTAATGGATGTAAAAGAATTACAGCTTAATTCTCTTTTGGAAGTAACCCGTGCTGTGAATGATAACCAACCCGAAGAATCTTTATACCGTATTTTTTATTTAATCTGTATCTCTAACCTTAGGCACAAAAAGGTAGCTTTAATTGTAAAAGAAGAAGATGAGTTGATAGTAAAACAATCTAAAGGATTAGAATTTTCCGAAAAAAGTTTGTTAGACTTACTTTCTGATGATAATATTAAAGATACTCGGATAGAAAAAGCTAAAGACTGGGATGTCACTTTACCAATATCTCACCACGGTACATTGTTGGCTTTTGTTTTGTTAAGCGTAGAAAGTACTGATGAAAATGAATCGCAAGAAGAATTTAAGTTTTTACGGACACTTGCCAATATTTTGATGGTGGCGATAGAAAATAAACGATTTTCTCGAAAGGAATTAAAAAGATTAGCGGTAGAGAAGGAGTTAGAGATTGCGAGTAGGGTGCAGGGAATGCTAATACCAAAGGAATTACCCCAGCATGATACACATACAATGTGTGCTACTTATCTACCACACAAAACGGTAGGAGGTGATTATTATGATGTAATAGACCTTTCTGAAGATGAGTTTATCTATTGTATTGCAGATGTATCTGGAAAAGGAATACCTGCGGCATTGTTAATGTCTAATTTTCAAGCCTCTTTAAGAGTGTTGGTTCGTCAAAATATTTCTTTGGAAAAAATGGTGGAAGAGCTTAATCTTCAACTGGTAACGAATACTGGCGGAAGTAGTTTTGTGACTATGTTTTTGGCTAAAGTGAATATAGAGACTAGTAAAATGGTATTTATCAATGCAGGTCACAATCCTTCTTTATTGTTAAGAAATGGGAACGTGACAAGCTTGTCAGGTGGGAGTACTGTATTAGGGGCTTTAGATGAATTACCATTTATAGAGAAACAAGAAATTGAAATTAAAAAAGGAGATTTCATTTTTAATTATACTGATGGATTGACAGAGATTAGTAATGATGCAGGGGAGGAGTATGAAATAGAACGTTTGTCTGAGTTTATTAAAAAAGCTAATTTGGAATCTTTACCTTTATTTCATAAATATATTCTTGTTGAAATAGAGAAGTTCAAAGAAAATCAAGATTTTTTTGATGACTTTACAATTCTGTCTTTACAATTATAAAAAGCTAAGAAATTTTTGAGGGCTTGTAAGAGTCGAGTATTCGGATAGAAAGTACAGTAGCAACTAGTAAATCTATTGGTGCCCATTGTGTTTTTTCGTAAAGATAGACAGGGAACACAGGGTTGAAGCCGATTGAAATAACGATAAAGACAATAATCCATTCCCATGACGCCTTTTTTTTATATTCTAAAATAATTTCGGTAATCAGCGTCATTGTCACAAAAAAACGAAGACCAATATAGTACCCACTAGGAAAATCAAGTAGAGACAAACAACATAGAATTACACATATAACAAGTAAGTACTTCATAAGACTAAAAGCTTATTTAAGGGCAATTAAAGTTCTAAATATAATAATTAATCGTCATTAATCAATGATTTAGCTTTGTTTTTATTTCTTTTGTAGAGAAATAGGCGACGGCTATAAACTCAAGCTTTTTATTTTTCTATACAAATCTACAGCATATAAGTCTGTCATACCTGATATGAAATCCAAAACCGCCATTACCCTTAAGTAGGGTGAGCTAGTTTAGCCCTTAATAAGGTCGGAGTGATGTTTTAAATTTCAAACTAATACATTTGAGATATAAGAAATGGGGTTTAGAAAGAAAGTTAGTGAAACTAAAATCATTAAGATGGTGGGCATGGTAGAAAGCAGTTATTATAGGGCACTAAGTTGTGGTAAAGAAGGAAATAAGCTCTCCTTCTTTACCCGTCATAACACAAAGGAGTTTGTGGGTCAGGATAACTGTAATATTGTCTATTAAAGAGATTATTATTAAGCCATGAATAATTTAGAGACTGTGGATATCGGTTAATGTGTACCTTTTTAAAAAGAGGTGTGATAATTATTTTAATGATAAAAAAAACTGTGCATAAGTACTAACGTTGTTTATTTGAGCCTTGAAAAAATAAAGTTATTATTAGTCTTTAAATTTACCCTTATACCAGTTTAACTATAATATGAGTCTAATTTAGATTGAATTGTTTTTTGCAAAATCGAGGAAAAATGATTTAGCATAACTGGTTACGGTAAATTATTTTAACGAAGAGAGTGTAAAAACAAACAGGATAAATGACTTATCTTATAGTTAAAATGGTATTAAACTGTTATAGTTTTTTTATTTGATAATAAGCTTGTAGCTTCTGTGGAATAGATAATCAGAGAGACGGGTAAAAAAAGATACTTGTTTCTCCTTTTATCGATTTAGATAAAGGAATTTAAGATGCTTTAAAAGAGAAAATAGAAAAGCACTCCTATCGTAGAAGAAAAAGGGTATCTTTAGAGTTATATGAACTAAGATATTTACGGGTGGAGAAATACATACCAACCAAATAACCTAACATGAGTTTCAACGAAGACACCAGAGTCAAAATACCTACTATACTTCATCTCATAAGATTGGGCTATGAGTACCTGTCTCTAAAAACTTCTACATGGGATGAGTCTACAAATATCTTCACTGATGTTTTTGCAGAAAGTATTCAAAGAATCAATCCTGAATTATCTGCTGATGATGTGAGTCAATATTATGATGAAATATCGTTATTGTTAGAAAATGAAGATTTAGGGAAAGCATTTTATGAAAAACTAACCGAACGATCTGGGAAAAAGTTAATTGATTTTGAAAATTTTGATAACAACTCTTTTCATGTTGTTACAGAACTTACTTATGGTAATAAAGACGACGATAATTTCAGACCAGATATCATTCTTTTAATTAATGGAATGCCTTTGGCTTTTATTGAAGTTAAGAAACCAAATAACCTCGATGGTGTGCAAGCCGAGCACAAACGAATGGCTACAAGGTTTCAGAATAAGAGATTTAGAAAATTCATCAACATTACGCAATTGATGGTGTTTTCGAATAATATGGAATATGATGACAGTACTCCTCTCCCCATCCAAGGAGCTTTTTATTCATCTACATCTTATAAAAAACCTGTTTTTAATTATTTCAGAGAAGAAGACACACTCGATCTAGACAGTGTTTTAAAACCAGAAGACGATACACTTGAAACTTTTGTTCTGAAGGATACCAATTATTTGAGTATCAAAAGTGCTGATGAGTTTTTGATAAATAAAGACCCGAATAAACCCACAAACCGTATTTGCACGTCTCTTTTCAAGAAAGACCGTTTGGCTTTTCTTTTACAATATGCTATTACTTATGTGAAAGAGAAGAAAGGTTTACAAAAACATATCATGCGTTATCCTCAATTGTTTGCAACTAAAGCAATTGAGAAAAAACTTGAAGAGGGAGTTAAAAAAGGAATTATTTGGCATACACAAGGAAGTGGGAAAACAGCCTTAGCTTATTACAATGTCAAATACTTAACAGATTATTACCAGAAAAAAGGAGTTATTCCAAAGTTTTATTTCATTGTTGATAGAATAGATTTACTTATTCAGGCGAGTAAAGAGTTCCGAAGTCGTGATTTGGTGGTTCATACTGTCAATTCGAGAGAAGAATTTGCAAAAGACATTAAATCATCAAGTGTTATTCATAACAATTCAGGTAAGGCAGAGATTACCGTTGTCAACATTCAAAAGTTTCAAGATGACCCTGATGTTATCAAAAATAAAGATTACCAACTTAATGTACAACGCATATTCTTTTTAGATGAAGTGCATCGAAGTTATAACCCCAAGGGTAGTTTTCTTTCAAACCTGAATGATTCGGACGGTAATTCCATCAAAATAGGACTTACAGGAACACCTCTTTTAGGCAAAGAATACAATTCAAAATCTTTGTTTGGTGATTATATTCATAAATATTATTACAACTCATCTATTGCTGATGGCTATACTTTACGATTGATTCGTGAGGAAATAGAAACGAGTTACAAGCTCACTTTGCAAAAAGCGTTGGAAGAAATAGATGTACTTGAAAAAAGTGCGGATAAGAAATTTATTTATGCTCACCACAAATTTGTAGAGCCAATGCTCGATTACATCGTCAATGATTTTGAGATGGCTCGAATTTCTATGAACGATGAAACCATTGGTGGTTTGGTGGTTTGTGATTCTTCGGATCAAGCGAAGGAAATGTATAAGATTTTTCAAGAAAAATATGCAAATCCAGTCGTAGAAGAACAAAAACTGTTGATGGTAGCTGAATCTAAAATAGGTTATGGTGAAAAAAGAAGTGATAAACACAAGGTGAAAACAGCGAGTGTCATTTTGCATGATGTGTTTACCAAAGAGGAAAGAAAGGATATTGTTGATGATTTCAAAGATGGCAAAATAGATTTTCTCTTTGTTTACAATATGCTACTGACAGGTTTTGATGCTCCAAGATTAAAAAAACTCTATTTGGGTAGAGTCATCAAAGCTCATAATTTATTACAAACACTTACAAGAGTCAATCGAACATATAAAGATTACCGCTATGGTTATGTCGTTGATTTTGCCGATATCCAAAAGGAGTTTGACAAAACCAATCAAGACTATTTTAATGAATTGCAGTCGGAATTGGGTGATGAAATGGAACATTTCTCCAATATTTTCAAATCACCCGAAGAAATTACTACTGATATAGATGAAATAAAAGAAGCCTTATTTCATTTTGATACAGTAAATAAAGAACTGTTTTCGGAACAAATTTCACAGATTAATAACCGTGAGGATATGTTGAAAATTACACGAGCATTAAACAAGGCTAAAGAATTATATAACCTCATCCGACTGTCGGGTAATTACGAATTGCTTGATAAAATTGATTTTAAACAACTTACTGTTTTATCAAGAGAAGCGAACAATCGTCTTGCCTTGATTAATGCAAAAGAGGCTTTAGATAAAGATTTAGATACTACCAATTTACTCAATATTGCTTTAGAAGATATCCTTTTTGCTTTTACCAAAGTCAAAGAGGAAGAAATGCTCTTGGCTGATCAATTGAAAAATATTCTTCAAAAAACTCGTGAAGCTTTAGGTGGTAATTTTGACCCAAAAGATCCTGCATTTATTACGCTGAAAGAAGAACTTGAACGGTTGTTTAAATCGAAAAACCTGAGTGAAGTTTCTAAAGTAGAAATGGAAAGTAACATCAAAGAATTAGAAAATATCTACACAAGGGCTCGTGAGTTGGAAAGAAAAAATCAACTCTTGCGAGCAAAGTATGGCAATGATGAAAAATATGCTCGTTTACATAAGAGATTGATGGAAAAAGACCCTTTGACAGATAAAGAAAGTAAACTGTTTGAAGCTCTACAATCTTTGAAAGAAGAAGCAGATAATGGGATTCTTCAAAACACCAAAAAGTTAGAAAACGAAGCAGTTATAGAAAAAATGATGGGTAGGATTATTATCGAACAATTAAAGAAAAAACACGCTTTACCTCTCGATGCCAGTGCGGTAAAACGCATAAGGAATTTAATGGTTAAGGAATACCTCAATGAATACCACGGACGAGTGGCTTAATTATTAAAAGATAACCTAATGAAACAAGAGGATAATATAAAGCTATTTGAAGAGCAAAAAGTACGTACTCAATGGGATGCCGACAATGAAAAATGGTATGTTTCTATCGTTGATGTAATCGCTATTTTAACGGAGAGTGTTGACCCTACTGCATATTGGAGAAAGCTAAAACAACGACTTAAAGCAGAAGGAAATCAAACCGTGACGAATTGTCACGGTTTGAAAATGCTTGCTCCAGATGGGAAAATGAGGAAAACGGATGTTGCTGATACCGAGCAACTTTTTAGACTCATTCAATCTATTCCTTCTCCCAAAGCTGAACCTTTTAAATTGTGGTTGGCACAAATAGCGTCTGAGCGATTAGACGAAATGCAAGACCCTGAACTTACCATCGATAGGGCTTTAGAACAATATTTACAATTAGGTTATTCCGAAAACTGGATTAATCAACGACTCAAAAGTATTGAGGTTCGCAAAGAATTGACTGATGAATGGAAAGCCAGAGGAATAAAAGAAGGAATGCAATTTGCCACACTTACTGATATTATCACGAAGGCATGGCCTGGTAATTCGACTAAGGAATATAAAGTTTTGAAGGGCTTAAAAAAAGAAAACCTAAGAGACAACATGACCAATACCGAACTAATTTTGAATATGTTAGCCGAAGCTTCTACAAAAGATATTTCGAAAGCTACCAATCCTGATTCTTTTGATGACAATAAAACTGTTGCCAAACAAGGCGGTAATGTAGCAAAGGTGGCTATGAAAGAATTGGAGTCCAAAACAGGACAAAAAGTGGTAACTTCTTTGAATGCAAAAAGCCTATTAGACACAAATAAAATTGAAGAGAAATCTTCGAAGAAGAATAAATAACATGAATAGCAAAGATTTTGAAAGCAAGATAAAAGAACTCATAGATGACATCAAAGGTGTTTGTGCGAGTTATGGATTAGGAAATGATGGGAATGAGTTCAAAATTATTACTCAAGTATTTCTTTACAAATTTTTGAATGACCGATTTATCCATGAGATAAAAAAGACGGATGATAAGTTTGCTAAAGCTGACGATTGGAAAGAAGTTTTGAAAGAATACAGTGAAGATGATTTTGAAATGCTCGTTATGGAAATGGGAGAAAATACCGCAATCATCAAACCTGAGCAATTCATTACTTCTCTTTTTGACAGGCAAAACGAAAGTGATTTTGCGAATATTTTTGATAAAACCTTATTGGATATTGCCAAACAAAACAACGATATTTTTTCGGTGCTAACCGAAGGTGGAGAACGTATCGTTTTGTTTGAAAACATCAGTAAATATGTTACCGACAAAAGAGATGATTTCTGTAAAGCAATTATCAATAAATTGGTTGGGTTTAGTTTTGAGCATATTTTTCATGAAAAATTTGATTTTTATGCGACCATATTTGAATACCTGATTAAAGATTACAATACCAATAGTGGAGGTAAATATGCAGAGTATTTCACCCCTCATGCCGTGTCTAAAATCATGGCGAGGTGTCTTGTACAAGGCGAGGTAAATAATGCAACTTGTTATGACCCTTCGGCAGGTTCGGGTTCGTTGTTGATGAACTTGGCTCACCAGATTGGAGAACAAAAATGTACGCTTTATTCGCAAGATATTTCTCAAAAATCATCGAGCCTTTTGCGGTTGAACTTGATTTTGAATGATTTGGTACACTCTATCCCCAATGTAATTAAGGGAAATACAATATTAGAACCGTACCACAAAAAAGAGGACGGTGCATTGCAAACATTCGATTACATTGTATCTAATCCTCCCTTCAAATTGGATTTTTCAGATTTTAGTGGAGAGCTGGATACCAAGGAAAACAAGGAACGTTTTTTTGCAGGCATACCTAAAATACCTGCGAAGAAAAAAGAGTCAATGGCTATTTATTTGATGTTTTTGCAACACATCATTCATTCGCTCAATGCCAAAGGAAAAGCTGCGGTAGTTGTGCCTACTGGTTTTATTACTGCCCAAAGTGGTATTGATAAAAAAATAAGAACCAAAATGGTGGAGAGTAAAATGTTGGCAGGTGTGGTGAGTATGCCGAGTAATATTTTTGCCAATACGGGTACAAATGTTTCTATTCTGTTTTTGGATAAAGAAAACACAGGTGATGTGGTGTTGATTGATGCTTCTAATTTGGGAGAAAAAGTCAAAGACGGTAAAAACCAAAAGACGGTTTTATCACCAACAGAAGAGGATAAAATCATTGACACGTTTAATAAAAAAGAAGCGATTGAGGATTTTTCTGTTTTGGTGAGTTATGCCGATATCAAAGAGAAAAACTACTCGCTGAGTGCAGGGCAATATTTTGAAGTAAAAATTGAATATACCGATATTACTCCCGAAGAGTTCACTGCTAAAATGGGTGCTTTTGAAAACAGTTTAAATGACCTTTTTACTGAAAGTAAAACTTTAGAAAAAGAAATTCAAGACAACCTCAAATCCTTGAAATATGAAGGATAACAAGAAATTAATTAGAAATAGCACTGCCGATTTTCTGACTTTCACCTCTCAAGCAGAGGGGAAAATAGAAGTGTGTTCCATTTTGGAACTAACCTCTCAGCACGGTACTGTTAAAGGAAAATGAA
>CAZEGV010000020.1:0-40005 GCA_964511645.1 uncultured Cytophagales bacterium | reverse complement strand
TGCAAAAAACAATTCAATCTAAATTAGACTCATATTATAGTTAAACTGGTATTATTAAGTATTTGACCTCAACTAATCGCTCACCTTACTATCGTACCAGTTCCAGTAAACTGGTGAGTTTTTCCTAAATCATCAGTGTACTGGATGATATAGTGAAAATATTGCTCTTGGGTATTTCCATCCCACTCACCCCCTTCATATAATACCATATTGTCAAGAGATAGAATCGTAATCCGATACTCTTTAATAAATAGAGTAAGAGGCTTAAAAGTGTCATTTAACCCATCTTGATTGGGAGAAAATGCATTTGGTATTTTCATAATAGGGCTTTGTTTGATATTGACTTGATTAGAATAAGCTATGTATTCATTGTTTATATTTATTTTTATTCTAAAATTATATTCTTGAGATTTCTCGAAAATTAGAGTTGTTACGTAATTCAAGTCTTGGTTAAGATTAATGGTTTGTAGAACATTTCCTTTTGTATCAAGCCACTCTAGTTCATAAGATATATTATTAGAATAAGCTTTGTAAGCTGTCCAGCTGAGCGTGTTATTATCTAAACCTTCATTTAACGACAGAATTGTGTTACACGTAATTGGACTCAAAGAGTTACTTACGTTATTACAAATATCGGTGTATTGTACTTGTATACATTGTACGCTTTTAGTAGAAAAGAGTGTAAAAACTTCTTGTTGGTCATTGGTATTGAGGTCTTTGATGAAATTATTGTTTTCATCAAATAGGTGTAAGATACTTACAATGTTATTGTCCCATTTAAGGGTGTAAGTATTGTTTTCTACACTATTATGAAAATCTTTTAGCAAAGGGGGCGTATTAGTGGATATTGCTGTTAAAACTACATTGTTACTTTTTACGGTTGTCCCATTTTGGTTTTGCTCGATTTGATAATCATAAAGAATACCACAAAGAATACTATTATCTTGATAGCTGTTACCTGATAAGTTAATGATGATGTTTTTATTTCTAATAATATCAGAATTGAAGCTAGAGAGCGTTTTCCATTCTAAGTCGTTAATGTTGTTGTTGGCAACTCCTTGTAAGAAAACAGGAAATAAAGTATCTGATTTTTCACTGTTTCCGCAGGCATCCTGTGATTCAAACACATATTGAACTAGCTTACTACTAGGGTTGATTGTAACAAAATTATTGTTGTTTTGAAAATTAATGTTACTATTGCTTTCGATAATAGAGTAGGAGTGGTGTTGATGTTGGGTAAAATAAGCTTCCACACTTGAGCTAGATTTTGTGATTAATGAATCTATACTAGGAGTAATAAGAATTGGGATAGGAGTAATGGCCGTGTTGTAAGTATTAAAACAGTCAGCTTCATCATAAATCCCTCTTACGGTAATGTCAACGGTAGTATTATCGCTAAACGTTTTTTCTATGCTGGATTTGGAGAGAAGAGTGTCATTACTGAAGTCTTTGCTGTAATTAATGATGTATTTGTCATAAACTGTATCAATTACATCAATGTGAACAATAAAATTAGCACAAGCAGAAACAGTGATGAGTGGTTGAGGATTATCGAGTACGGTAATGTATTTTACCTTGATAAGGGTATCAGGGTTTCCTAAGCCTTTTATCTGTGATAAATCATAAATTCCAGGAGAAGTGTAAGTATAGAAGTCGTCAAAAGTAAACCCTACTGGCTCTTCATAGATATAAACAGTAGGTTTGGTAGTGTTGCCACAATCGTTAATCTTTACTAAGAAAGGGGCACATCCAACTGTATCTACCGCAAAAAAACATAACTCTTGCGAAAAGCCAATTGCAGGAATGAATAATAATAAACTATATAAAAGTTTGAATAATTTCATCAATTGCATAGGTGTTTTGTTCTCCTGTCTTCATATTCTTAAGCGTGTATTTCCCTGAAGTAATTTCATCTTCTCCTACCATCATAACGAACGGTATTTGCTTTTTATTAGCGTAATTAAATTGTTTTTTCATTTTAGCAGCCACGGGATATATCTCTGTAGATATTCCATTTTTTCTTAACTGTGTCATCAAACCTAATGCGTGAGCCTCTGACTCACTGTCAAAATTAGTAATAAGGATTTTAGTTCCGTTTATTACTTCTTTAGGAAATAAATCTAATTCGACCATTACGTCGTAGAGTCTGTCTACCCCAAACGAAAAACCAACCCCAGACATATCTGGTAAACCAAAAAGAGCTGTTAAATTGTCATACCTACCACCACCACTTACGCTTCCGATAGGAGTATTGTTAACTTTGACTTCAAAAATTGCCCCAGTGTAATAAGACAAACCTCTGGCAAGTGTTGTGTCTATTTTAATATTAACTTGTTTTAAACCAAGTGCCTTTGTGTAGTTGATGATTTCTTGCAATTCATTTACACCCTTCATTCCTATTTCGCTTTCGCTAAATAATTGGGTCAACTGACTAATGACTTCTCTGCCTTTGATTGAGAAAATCTCTTTTAATTTATCAAAAGATGATGAATCAAAACCTTTATTACTAAGCTCTTCAAGTACTTTGTCAATACTGATTTTGTCTAATTTATCTATCGCAACAAATAGGTCACTTTCTTTATCTCCAGCATTTAATATTTCTGCAAAACCACTTAATATTTTTCTATTATTGATTTTTACATCATAATCACTAATGTTAAGTTTTTTAAACACATCGTGAATCATAACAATGATTTCAGCTTCACAAATCAAAGAATCAGTACCGACCACATCCGCATCACACTGATAAAACTCACGATATCTACCTCGTTGAGGTCTATCCGCACGCCAAACAGGCTGGATTTGAAAACGCTTAAATGGCATTACTAGCTCATTATGATTCATCGCTACGAACCTCGCAAAAGGAACAGTTAAGTCATACCTTAAAGCCCTGTCACAAAGTTTGAAACTTAGAGATCTAGCTCCTTCTTGAATATCCTCTTCCTTTATTTTTTTTAAATAATCCCCGTTGTTAAGTACTTTAAACATCAATTGATCGCCTTCTTCCCCATATTTCCCTGTCAATACAGACAGGTTTTCAAAAGCTGGAGTTTCGAGTTGTTGAAAACCAAAATTTTGATAAACAGTTTTAATAGTGTCTAAAATAAAATTTCGTTTGTCCATTACAGCAGGATCAAAGTCACGGGTTCCTTTCGGAATAGAAGGTTTTTGATTACTCATATTTAATATTTAATATTATTGTCGAAAGGATTTTAGTAGATTCAAAAGATTCTAATTATTAGGAATTATAACCTAAGTACAAAAAATGCTGTAAACCGTTAAATAATATTATTCTTTTTTTCTTTCAATTTTTTATTGAGTTTTATTTTTAATGCAATGTAATAATTTATTCCTTGATTTGGGATTTCTAATGTCTTAAATCGTGAAAGATGGTCAATATAATTGTGGTTAAATAAATTTTTAACGCCTGTTGAGATTTTAATAGAATTGGCTTTTACTGAAAGTCTAAAACTTACCCCGATGTGAATTAGATTATAACTATTTGTGGATGTTTCAAAAACATCTATTCTATTTTGTCGGAATTTATAAATATGCTGAATAAATATTTTTTTTAATTGAATATTTCCTTTGTGCGAAATTTTTATACTCATAGTAGAGTTTAGTTTAGTTTGAGGTATTAATGGTAATGGGACTCCATTTTTTTTCTTTGCGATAACATTTGAGAGATTACCATTGAGGTATAGCCAGTGGATTTTATGAGGGTGATAATAAAACCCCATCTCACCTCCGTACAGTAAAGCTTTTGATTGTAAATATTCGAATACTAAATTGTTGTTAATTGTCTTTTTTGTTGGAGAAAGAAATATGTAATTTTGAATAGTATTATAAAAAGGATTTATTGAAAAATGAAAATCTTGATTTTTATAATCAAAAGAGAGATCTACTTGAATAGCATTTTCATTAAGAAGATTAGTGCTTCCTTTTATATAACGATTAGTTCCATGATGTATTCCGTCAGAAAGTAATTCAGTAGTATTTGGAGCACGAAATCCACTTGAAATATTAGCTCTTAATTTTATTTTTTTTGTTTGATATACTGCACCCCCTGAAAGAGTAAACCCATTGTATGTTTTTTTAAGAGTAGGAAAACTTACATCATTTGTTATCATCTCTTTTGTAGAGACTTTTCTAAAGTCTGATCTTATTCCACTTTGAATTTTTATTTTTTTCATTTTTAGATTTCCTAGTACAAAAACCCCTAAATCATTAATATTAGCATCAGGAATTAAAATTTCTTCCCCGTTATTGATATTGGATTGTGCCATTCCTTGTGAACCAATAATAAAGCTAAAAAAATCATTATAAGTAGGCGAATACCACTTTAAATTATGTGTGAATGTGTTTAACTTTAAACCTAAAGATTGATTGGTAGCATCGTCTTCAAACTCTTTACGGTAATTATTGGCATAGCCTACGGTTAATTTTATTTTTGAGTTTTGTCTATAAAAGATGTTTTCAAAACTTAGGTTGTGGTTATCAATTTTTTGAAAAGGAAGAATGAATTCCCTTCGGTTAGAGCGATTAAAAAATTTATTTTCTACTATCCCATAATTGTTTTGTAAGTAACTGTATCGGATGTTTGAAGTCCATTTGTTTAAATTGAACCCAATCGAACTTTTAATGTTTTTTTCATTAAATCTAGTGTTAAATACTCGCTCAAAATGAGGCGTTTGAAAATCAGAATGAGAAGAATACGTAGCAAATAAATTAAATTTTAACTTAGCTCGGTGTATTTTAATCCCAATATTGTCAATAGAACCTAAAGTATTTGAAACGAACCTTGTTTGAGCAAAACTCTCTATTGTGTTAGGTTTTGCATAACGCTCATCAACAAAATACAGCACACCACCCAAAGCATCCGAACCATAAAGCAAAGAAGCAGGACCTTTTATTATTTCTACGCTCTCAATCCCAACTTCCCCAACTCCTAAGCCGTGTTCGTCACCCCATTGCTGGTTTTCAACTCGTATCCCTTGTGCATAGCTAACGATTCTATTGCCCGATAAACCCCTGATGACAGGCTTGCCAATACCAGATCCAGTCGTAGTCTGCTCTACACCAGGAATGTTACTAATGGCTTCTGTTAATGTCAAAGGAGAACTTTGCTGTAACTCACTAATTTTTTTACGCTCAATACTTACAATATTTTCGTTTTGTAATTTACTAGATGATCTGGAAAGTACTACTTTTTCTAACTCTAACGAAACTTGTTCCATATAAAACGTTTGGGACATAAGCGTATCAAGGCTTATGATTTGACTAAGAGGTTTGTAATTAATAGCACTTATTTGGATATGAGTGAAGCTTTGGTTTAAATAGTTAATTTTAAAAATCCCATTTTCGTCTGTAGCAATTTTTTTTTCTAAATCTACCAAATAGACCTGAGCGTAAGGGATTATCTGTTTAGTCTCCCTATCTAAAACAGTACCTGTAAAAACTTGACCAAATATGGGGGTAAATAAAAATAATAATATGAAAACATTTATAATTCTATACATAAATTTGCATTATATTTGTAACGACGTTGCAAATATAAACATTTTAATTGCAACATTGTTGCAATTAAAATGTTTTTTTTAATGAAAATATTAAAGGAAAAAAAAATAAGCGAGACACCTTTTAGAAAAAAAGTACTATCTATTTTTACAAAATATAGCAATGCCATCCCTTTGTCTATAATAGAGAAAAATTTGAAAAGCTATAATAGAATTACACTTTATAGAACTATAAAATTATTCGTAACAAAAGGAATTATTCATGAAATAACTATAAGTGGAGAAGAATCGAATTATGCTATATGTCAAGAACGGTGTAATACGGCAAAGCATGAACATCAGCATATTCATTTTAAATGTAAAGAATGTGAAATAATATATTGTGTTGAAATAGAAAAATTTCCTAATATCGTTTTACCAAAATATAAAGTAGAGCAATTAGAAATACAGGCAATAGGGGTGTGCGAAAAATGTAATAACTAATTTTTAATAGGAGCCGATGTTAATTTTAAAATTTCATATTAGAAACATTTTTTTATTTTCGTAATATTAATATGTAAATATCTTGCTATATTTTATTACACTCATGCGATTTGAATATGAATATGATATTTTTCTTTTGGACTATATTCACATTCTTAAAGTATTGTTATTACAAGTGTTGAATAATTTTTTCAGAAATTGCTTTCATTTCATTGTCAGGAAATGAAAGCTTAGGTCTAGTGAAGTTGATATCATCCATAGTTTCTAAAGGGATGAGGTGTATGTGAGTATGAGGAACTTCTAGCCCAATAACAGCTACGCCAACACGCTTACAAGGAAAAGCAGTTTTGATAGCTTTGGCAATTTTTTTAGCAAACAATTGTAAGCCAATAAAAGTGTCGTCATCAAGATCGAAAATATAATCTACCTCCTCTTTAGGAACGACTAGTACATGTCCTTTTTTGAGCGGAAAAGCATCTAGGAAAGCTAAGTATTTGTCATTTTCAGTAATTTTATGACAAGGGATTTCTCCATTTATTATTTTAGAAAATATACTAGCCATTACCTTGAAACTTCTATTACCTCAAACTCTAGTTCACCTGCGGGTACTTTTACAAGTGCAAGTTGACCAGCTCGTTTGCCTAATAAACCTTGTGCAATAGGAGATTCTATAGAAATTCTCCCCTCACTGATACTAGCCTCTTCTTCTGGTACTAGAGAGTAAGTTACTTCCATTCCATTTTTTTTATTTTTTATTTTCACGGTAGAAAGTATGGAAACTCTATCAGGGTCAATATTACTTTCGTCAATGATTCTGGCACTAGCTACTTTGTTTTTTAGCTCAGAGATTTTTAACTCTAGTAATCCTTGAGCATCTTTTGCAGCATCGTATTCAGCATTTTCACTTAAATCACCTTTGTCACGAGCTTCAGCAATTGTTTTTGCCATCTCCGAACGTCCTTTAGTTGTTAGTTCCTTTAGCTCGTTTTGTAATTTTTCTAAACCTTCTTCTGTGTAATATGAGTATTTTGCCATAGCGTGTTAAAATGAAAAAGAACTCAATTTTAAAAGGTTTTGCCCATAAGATTGAGTTCGAAATATTTAATATAGTTACAAATATAAGTTTTGGTTAATAATAAATCAACTCTTGTTAGAGAAATCTATTATTTTGTTAGCGAGTACCTCGCTAATTTTACTAAGAGATTCAAAAGTCCACCCCCCTATATGTGGACTAAAAATCACCTTGTTTGTTTGTTTTAATTGTTCAAAGATGGTATTTTCTTCTTTTGTGTAAGTGTTGAATTTTTCATTTTCTATAACATCTAATGCAGCTGCTTTTACATTTCCGTTATTAAGTGCATCTAGTAAATCTTTATTGGTAATCACTTTTCCTCTAGCAAGGTTTACTAGCCAAATTGGTTTTTTAAAGGAATTTAAAAATTTTTTATTTACCATGTGAAAACTACTCTTGTTAAGAGGCACATGTAAACTTAGTATATCTGCTGTTTCAAAAATTTCTATTAAACTTACTTGTTTAGCGTATTTGTTACCATAGTTTGTTTTAAACTTATCGTAAGTAATAATATTACAGTTAAAACCTTGTAAGCGTTTAGCAAAAGCATTACCCATATTGCCATAACCGATGATTGCTATAGTTTTTCCTTCTATCTCATAGCCTCTGTTGAGTTCTCTTTCCCACTTTTGGTTACGTACCTGAAAGTCTGCTCTCATCATATTATTCATAAGGGCCAAAAGCATTCCTATTGCATGTTCTCCTACTGCAGTCATATTGCCTTCTGGGGCATTTACTAATGCAATATTTTTTCTTTTAAGAAGTTCTTGGTCTATTTGATCTACTCCTGCACCTGCTCTACCTATGATTTTGAGCTTAGGAGCATTATGTAAGAAGTCTTCATCTACTACAGTTTTACTTCTTATGAGTAAACAATCGTAGTCTGGAAGAATTTTTAAAATCTCTTCTCTAGTTAGATTTTCATCTGAGTGTATTGTGATGCCAGCTTCTTCTAATAAAGAAATGGCAATAGGATGGAGGTCATCCACTATTAAGCAGTTCTTGATTTTCATTTTTCTAAAGCATTATAGCCGCCACGCCAAAGTATACGGATATACCTAGTAAGTCATTGGCAGTAGTGATAAAAGGACCCGAAGCTAGGGCAGGGTTGATGTTCATTCTATCGAGTATAATAGGGGTGATTGTACCAGTTGTAGAAGCAAGTATAACTACCGAAAACAAAGCCATTGAAATAACGAAAGCAAGATTCACGTCACCTTGAAAAGCTAGATTGAATCCAAATACAAGTCCAGAGATGATAAGTCCGTTAATAAGGGCTACGAGTAACGAGTTAATTAATTTTTCGCTTATTTTTTGGTCTAAGCCGTTTTTGTTGGCTAAACTCTGTACTACAATAGTAGAAGATTGTACACCTACATTACCACCTGTTGCCATTATCAAGGGAATGAAAGATGCCATAATAGGGATTTGAATTAATTGTTCGTTAAAAAGAGAAATGAAATAGGCAGCTAGAAATCCACCAGAAATCCCAATTAGTAACCAAGGTAGTCTAGCTTTGGCGGAAGCCCAAATTTGTTCATCATGCTCAATGCTTTCTCCTACTGAGATACCACTCATTAATTGAAGATCTTCTTCGGCATGTTCATACACTACATCTACAATGTCATCAACTGTGATACGTCCAAGTAATTGGTTCTTGATGTTTACTACGGGTATAGCCGTGAGGTCATATTTACTCATGACATTTGCGACATCCTCATCTTTTTCGTGGGTATGTACTGTAACGATATCTTGCTCATATAAATCACGCACGTATGATGAGTCAGATGCTAAAATGAGTTTTTTAAGCGAAACCCGCCCTAAAAGAATATTGTTGTCATCAACTACATAAATAGAGTGGATACGCTCTACTTTATTGCGTTGTTGCCTGATTTCGTCAATACAACGGTTTACGTTCCAATTGACGTTGGCAACAATCATCTCCTTTGCCATCAGACCACCCGCAGTGTCTTCGTCATAGCGTAGAAGTTCGGTGATGTGCTTTGCTTTTTCGGTATCCCTGATGAGGGTGATAACCGCTTCTCTATCTTTATCAGAAAGGTCTTCGATGATATCTACGGCATCATCCGACTCTATATATTCTATATAGGTAGAAAGCTCTTGGTTAGATATGTTTTTTAAAAATTTATTTCTATACTCATCGTCAAATTCTGTAATTACTTCTGCGGCAAATTCTTGATCAAATGTGGTTAGCAAGAATTTGACTTCGTTGTCGTTTAGTTCTAAAATAATATGGTGTACATCAGCGGGATGTAACTCTGCTACTTCTTGCTTGATATAGCTAGTGTCCTGTGTCGCAATTGCCTTTTTAAGGCGTTTTATGAATTTTATGGTTAATTCAAACTGCATATTATATTATTGAGAGTATTGTTGTATTTTTAATGTTAATTTTTGAAAATCTTGCGTAGACAGTTGCTCTGCACGGAGGCTTAGTACAGGGTCTTGTCTTAGGTCTTCATGTAAATTTAAGGGTTTTAGTGCATTTCTCAATGTTTTTCTACGGTTATTAAACCCTTGTTTTACAACTCTTACAAATAATTTTTCGTCACAGTCTAATTTCTGTACTTGGTTTCTAGTCATCCTAAATACACCAGATTGTACTTTGGGTGGTGGAGTGAACACTTCTGGACCTACCGTAAATAAATATTCTACATCATAAAACGCTTGTAACAAAACACTGAGAATACCATAAGTTTTACTTCCATGAGGAGCAGCGATTCTTGCCGCTACTTCTTTTTGTACCATTCCTACTACTTCTGTTACTTTATCACGATTGTCAAAAGCATTAAAGAAAATTTGAGAAGATATATTATAAGGGAAATTACCTATAATGGCATAGGGTTCATTGTTGAACGTTTCGGATAAATTCATGTGTAAAAAATCGCCGTCTAATATTTTTCCTGCTAACATTGGGAAATGTTTATTAAGATAAGCAACAGAATCACGGTCTATCTCCGCCACAAAAAGGTTAATGCCTTTTTGTGGGAGTAAAAACTGAGTAAGTACTCCCATTCCAGGACCTACTTCTACTACATTAGAAGAAGTACTTAATTGTAGTGATTCTGCAATTTGTCTAGCAATGTTTAAATCCTTTAAAAAATGCTGTCCTAAACTTTTCTTAGCTCTTACTCTGTCCATAATCGCAAAATAGTGATATATTTAGCCAATTATACAAACGAAGTTATAATATTTTGAAATATGGGGATACTTATAAGTAAAAATAAAACAGTTGAAAAGCATCAAATTATGCTTTTTGAATCTTTACCAAAAACTACAAATCTATTGTCGAAGAAGTATTTAAAAGACTTGACAAACAAAAACCAAGACTTTACTTATTATCATACACTTACAGAAACATATTATTGTTTCAAAATAGATACAAGTAATCTTGAGAAGGCACGAGTTTCGGGCAGTCAGATGGCAAAACGATTAAAAGAGATAAAGACAAATACATCACTATCTTTACATGTTTTAGGTGGTTTAAGTACGGAGTACGTTAAGGCATTTGTAGAAGGATTGTTATTAGGTGCTTACAGCCCTGCATTATTAAAAAGCAAGCAAGAAGAAAATATTCATACCGTACATATTTCTAACGAAGTGTTGCCTACAGGAGATAGAAAAGAAATATTAAATATTTGTAGATCAGTAGTGCTTACTCGTAATTTGGTAAATCTTCCCTTGAGTCACTTGAATAGTACGACTTTTGTAAAAGAAATAAAGAAAACATTCTCTAAGACAAGTGTTGAGGTAGAAGTACTTGAGTACAAACAAATTCAAGCTTTAAAGATGGGAGGCTTGTTAGCTGTTAATCAAGGTAGTTTGGACGAACCGTATTTTGTGGTGTTAAAATATAATAACAATAAGAAACAGAAAAACCCGATAGCCCTAGTAGGTAAAGGGATTGTATATGATACTGGAGGTTTAAGTTTAAAACCAACAGAAAATTCTATGGACATTATGAAATGTGATATGGGAGGAGCTGCTACTGTAGTTGGTTCTGTTTTGTCATTGGCATTAAATGATGTTAAGAAAAATGTAATAGGACTTATTCCTATTACAGATAATAGACCTGGCGGGAACGCTGTAGCTCCGGGGGATGTGATTACGATGCATAGCGGTACAACTGTAGAGGTAATGAACACAGATGCAGAAGGTCGATTAGTATTGGCGGATGCTTTGAGCTATGTAAAACGGTTCGATCCATTATTAGTAATAGACATAGCAACATTGACAGGTGCAGCATTGAGAGCAGTAGGAGAGCATGGGATTGTATATATGGGTAATGCTTCTCAGCAAACAAAAAACAAAATAGAGAAATCGGGGCAGTATAGCCATGAGAGATTGGTAGAGTTACCTTTATGGGAGGAGTATGGAGAAGAAATTAAATCTCCAATTGCAGACCTGAAAAATATAGGGGGCGTAGCAGGAGCTATTACTGCGGGTAAATTTCTTGAACATTTTGTTGATTATAATTGGTTGCATTTAGATATTGCAGGACCAGCATTCATTAGTAGTGATAGTGCATACCGTACCAAAGGAGGAACTGGCGTTGGGGTACGATTGTTGTACCATTATATAAAAGAGAATTAAATTATGTTAGAAAAAAAAGCAGCAGATATACCTGTAATAGGAATCACTTGTGGAGATGTTAATGGAGTAGGTCCAGAATTGATTATGAAAATATTTTCAGACTCAAGAATGACCCAATTGTGTACCCCTGTTATATATGCTTCGGGAAAAGTATTTGCGTTTTACAGAAAATTATTGAACTTAAATAAATTTAATTATAATCAAATTGCGAGAGTTGGTGATATTCAGCGTAAGCGAGTTAATTTACTTCATTGTTTTGATAAGGACATAGACATAACGCCAGGTAAGGTTACTTCTATATCAGGAGAATTATCACTAGCCTCTCTTGAGAAAGCTACAAAAGACTTAATAGACGAAAAAATAGACGCCTTGGTCACTGCACCCATTAATAAAGATAATATGCAAAGTGATAAGTTCTCTTTTCCTGGGCATACAGAATATTTAACTCAAAAATCAGGGGCAACAGATAGCTTGATGCTTATGACATCTGAATTGTTACGAGTAGGTGTGATAACAGGTCATATTCCGATAAAAGATATTAGTACTGCAATAACTCAGGAGTTAATTATTCGAAAAACGCTTATTCTTAATAATACATTGAAAGAAGATTTTGGAATTATGAGACCTAAAATTGCTATTTTGGGACTTAATCCTCATGCTGGTGAGAATGGTTTGTTAGGCAAAGAAGAAATAGATATTATACTTCCTGCGATTAACACTTTGAGAGATAAACATAATATTTTAGTGTCTGACCCTTTACCTGCGGATGGTTATTTTGGTACTAGCCAATTTAGGAATTATGACGCTACCTTGGCAATGTATCACGACCAAGGATTAGTTCCATTCAAAACAATAGACTTTGAGTCAGGAGTGAACTATACGGCAGGTTTGAATGTTGTTCGTACCTCACCAGACCATGGTACGGCTTATAGCATTGCAGGCAAGGGGATTGCAGAGACATCGTCTATGTTACAGAGTATTTATACAGCTATAGATGTTGTTAATACACGCAAAAAGAATCAAGAACTTATAGAAGAAAAACAAAATGCTTACCAAGATTAAGTGAGTTATGAAAAAAAAAACACCATACAAAATTGATATAGTAGGACTGTCTTTTAGTAAACATGATTACTCTTTAGTTATTGATAATCAGTTTTTTGAAGAGCGGGAGTATGAAGATATTCACAGTGCTAACTGTGTAGTTAATTTATTTTTAGATAAAACGGAGTATCGAATAACTGCTAGTTTTGAGATAAAAGGAACTGTTGGGTTGGTTTGTGACCGTAGTTTAGAAAAATTTAATCATCCAATTGACATCAGTAAGCAAATAATATTTAAGTATAGCGATACAGAAGAAGAGGTAGATGATGAGCTATTTTATATTACCAAAACTCAAGATGCAATAGACTTTAGAGATGTGTTATTTGAAATAATTTCTATTGAAATACCAATCAAAAAAACACATCCGAAATTCAAGAATAAAGATGAAGACGAAGACGAAGCGAAAGAAGTTTTAATTTATTCTTCTGAAGATGATTGTTCTTTAGAAGAAAATAACGATATTTGCGATTCGAGGTGGGACTCCTTGAAGAATTTAAAGTTTGATAACTAAGAAAATATAGGGTAAAATGGCGCATCCTAAGCGAAAAATTTCGAAAACGAGAAGAGACAAGAGAAGAACTCATTATAAAGCGGTAGCACCTCAGCTGGCAACTTGCACAGCAACTGGAGAAACGCATTTGTATCACAGAGCACATTGGCACGAAGGTAAATTATATTACAAAGGTCAAGTAGTACTAGAAAAAGAAGTATTGGCGTAAGCGGTACTTGTAATATTGATTGAAAGAAAAATCAGGGGCTTTTGCCCCTATTTCTTATATAAAGCTTTTTTATCAGTATGATTTTCAACCAACAACTTTCATCGGATGACTAAAATTAACGCAGCAATTACTGGGATTAATGGTTACGTCCCATCGTATGTACTGACGAATAAGGAACTAGAAACCATGGTTGACACTAATGATGAGTGGATAACTAGTAGGACAGGAATTAAGGAACGTAGGATTCTAAAGAAAGAGGAAGGTGAAGGAACTTCTTTTATGGCGAGTAAAGCTGTAGAAGGCTTACTAGAAAAGACAAATACTAAAGCAGAAGATATCGATTTGATTATCTGTGCTACTATTACCCCTGATCATCCTTGCCCATCTACGGCAAATTTGATAGGAGAAATGGTAGGAGCAAAAAATGCTTTTAGTTTTGATATTAATGCTGCTTGTTCAGGTTTTTTGTACGCTTTAAGTACAGGACAACAATTTGTAGAAACAGGTAAATACAAAAAAGTAATTGTTATTGGAGCAGATATGATGTCTTCAATAGTAGATTATACAGACCGTGCTACATGTATTATTTTTGGTGATGGTGCTGGTGCTGTAATGCTAGAGCCAACTGAAGATGGATTAGGTATTCAAGATCATATTTTACGTGCAGACGGATCAGGAGCTTCTTACTTAGGTATAGAGGCAGGAGGTAGTAAAATGCCTATTACTGAGGAAGTGTTAGCGTCAAACGAAAGTTATTTACATCAAGAAGGGGCTACGGTTTTTAAATTTGCTGTTTCTAATATGGCAGATGTATCTGAAGAAATGATGAAACGTCATAATTTGGCTGGAGATGATATTAAATATCTTGTACCACACCAAGCTAATAAACGGATCATAGATGCTACAGCTAGGCGAATGGGAGTCGGAGAAGAGAAAGTAATGATGAATATTCAAAACTATGGAAATACTACGGCAGCAACAATTCCTTTGTGTATGTGGGATTTTGAAAAAAAGCTTAAAAAAGGAGATAAATTAATCCTTGCTGCCTTTGGTGCAGGATTTACTTGGGGGTCAATATATCTGAAATGGGCGTACGATTCTAAATAAGAATTTGTTTTTAACCTCATTCATTATATATTTATAATTCAATAAACATTAAAACATGGCTTCTACTTCAGATTTTAAAAATGGCTTATGCCTAGAGTTTAATAATGATTTGTATCAAATCATTGAATTTCAGCACGTTAAACCAGGTAAGGGAGCCGCTTTTGTCCGTACAAAATTAAAAAGTCTTACAACTGGTCGTGTATTAGAGAACACATTTAATTCTGGAGTGAAAGTAACAACAGCTAGAATTGAGACAAGACCACATCAATTTTTGTACAAAGATGACTTAGGTTATCACTTTATGGATCAGTCTTCTTACGAACAATTTTCTTTAGAAGAAAAAATTATTTCAAATGCAGATTTGATTAAAGATGGTCAAGAAGTCAATATCATGTTTCATGCCGAAACAGAACAAGCATTAAATTGTGAATTACCAGCATTTGTAATACTACAAGTGACTTATACAGAGCCTGGGATAAAAGGAGATACAGCAACTAATACATTAAAGCCTGCAACATTAGAAACAGGGGCAGAAATAATGGTGCCTTTATTCATAAACATTGATGAGATAATAAAAGTAGACACACGTACACGATCTTATGCAGAACGTGTAAAGAATAAATAATTTAAAATAATCTTAAACTATAATTATTGAAAAAATGAAAGTTCAAGAAATCATTACCCTTATAGATTTTATATCTAAAAAAAGACTTGACGAAGTAAAACTTGAGACATCTAATTTAAAGCTGTCAATAAAGAAAAAAACTTCACCTAAAATTATTGAACAACAATTAGTAGCTACTCCTTTGGCAGCATCAATGGTAGCAGCACCAGTTCAAGTAGTAGCTCCAACTACACCAATAAAGGAAACTCCAGTTACGGTTAAAGAAGAGGATAATAGTAAATATGTAACGGTTAAATCACCAATGATAGGGACTTTCTATCGTTCTTCTAATCCTGAGACTCCTTCATTTGCAGAAGTAGGAGCGTCTATAACTAAAGGTCAGACTGTTTGTATCATTGAGGCAATGAAATTGTTTAATGAAATTGAGTCAGAAGTGTCGGGAACTATTGTAAAAGTTTTAGTAGAAGATGCTACTCCTGTAGAATTTGATCAAGCATTATTCTTGGTTGACCCTTCATAATTAATTGTTTCATTTCTAAACATATTACTTATGTTTAATAAAGTTCTTATCGCCAACAGAGGCGAAATCGCTATGCGTGTAATCCGTGCTTGTAAAGAGCTGGGAGTAAGTACCGTAGCAGTATATTCTACTGCCGACAAAGATAGCTTACACGTTAGGTTTGCTGATGAAGCTGTATGTATAGGTCCGCCATTAAGTGCCGACTCATACTTAAATATTCCTAATATTATTGCTGCCGCAGAAATTACTAATGCAGATGCTATTCACCCAGGTTATGGGTTTTTATCTGAAAATGCTGAATTTTCTCAAGTTTGTAGAGAGTACAATATTAAATTTATTGGAGCTTCCCCTGAGATGATTGACGGGATGGGTGACAAAGCAAATGCTAAAGCTACGATGCAGAAAGCAGGAGTGCCTACTATACCAGGTTCTGACGGATTAATAGAATCAGTAAAAGAGGCGATTAAACTAGCTAAAAAATTCAAATACCCAGTAATCTTAAAGGCCACAGCAGGTGGTGGCGGTAAAGGAATGCGTTTAGTAACCAAAGACTCTGAAATGCAAAAAGCATGGGACGACTGCAAGCAAGAAGCAAGAGCATCGTTTGCTAACTCAGATTTGTATTTAGAAAAATTCATAGAAGAGCCTCGACATATAGAAATTCAACTAATAGGAGACGGAAAAGGAAAAGTAGCTCACTTCTCTGAAAGAGATTGTTCTATTCAACGTCGTCACCAAAAATTACTAGAAGAAACACCATCACCATTTGTAACACCAAGTATCCGTAAAAAAATGGGGGAAGCTGCCAAAAAAGGAGCTAAAGCCATTAAGTATGAAGGAGCAGGAACAGTTGAATTCTTAGTTGACAAACACGGAGATTTCTACTTTATGGAGATGAATACTCGTATCCAAGTAGAACACCCAATCACCGAAGAAGTAACAGACTCTGATTTGATTAAACTACAAATCATGGCTGCGGCAGGAGAGAAGTTGGATTTAAAAGATAAATTACCACTTCGTCATAGTATCGAGTGCAGGATTAATGCAGAAGACCCTAGTCATGGTTTTCGTCCGTCACCGGGTAAAATTACAAACTTACATTTCCCAGGTGGGCAAGGAGTACGTATAGATTCTCACGTTTATTCAGGATACACTATACCGCCTAATTACGACTCTATGATTGCTAAAGTGATTGTAAGAGCTCCTACCAGAGAAGAAGCAATAATTAGAATGAAGCGAGCATTAGATGAATTTATCATAGAAGGAGTGAAAACAACAATCCCCTTCCATCGTAAACTGATGGATGACGCACAATTTAATTCAGGTGATTTTACCACTAGCTTTATGGAAAGCTTTGATATGAGTGAAATTTAAACCAACTTAAGCCTTGCCAATCAGCAAGGTTTTTTTTATGAAAAATATATTAATCACCATATTGTGTTTCTTTTTTTTAGTTACTCAAGCACAAGAAAAACACTTGTACATAAGCTTTGGTCCATCCCCCGTAAGTTATAAAGGAGAATTAAGCAACAAATATTCCAAGTGGGGAGTGTCTGGAAACATCTCTTTATCTACATCCAAAGGTAATTTTTTACATAACGAGTTAGAATTGAGCAAAGGATATTTTTCAGGTCAATCCTCTTCAGAGAATCCTTCTTTTACGAACGATTTTTTTAAAACCTCATTTGTGTCGGTTAATTACGCTTTACATTTTAATATTCTTCGCAAGAAAAAAATCAACATTTCTTTATCTCCAGGCATTGGTATTTTCCGCTTTACGCCATTTGACTCAAACGGAAATAAACACACACTTCCCGAAGAGCAAGGAAATACGAGCATTATGTTACCCTTAAAGATTAGTTCTGAGTATGTTTTTACTAATAATTATCGCATAGGAATATCAGCAAGATGGATGTCCCCGCAAACGGATGCCTTGGATAACGTGGTGAAAAAAGGCACTAAAAATGATAAAATTGTACAATTTTATTTTTTTATAAAAATTCCTCTTATGAAAATGAAACAAAACACCACCTCAAAAAAAACTTTGTAACCCTTTTGTTACTTTACATTTTTTGAGTAAAAAAGAAAATGAAAAAACACATCATTATATTGGGCTGTATCCTTATTACTTATTTCATAAGCAATAAGGTCGGGCTGTCGCTACTCATCCCTGCTTCGCAAACGGGATTCAAACAAACCGCTCTATCCCTTACAGTTGATGCTTCGCATCATAGAATCAGTAGTGATACTATTCATCCCAAAGGAAAAATAATTAATACTAGATTTATAGTACCAAAGGGGTTTCAGCGATTAAATTATACTGACAATTCTTTTGCAAATTATTTACGAAAACTACCCTTAAAACCAATAGGAAGTCCCGTAAAATTATATGACGGAAGTGATAAACCTAACCATGACACCTATGAAGCGGTGGTAGATCTTCCGATAGGAAAGAAGAATTTACACCAATGTGCAGACGCAATCATGAGGTTACAAGCAGAATATTTGTGGAAACAAAATCGGTATGATGAAATACATTTTAATTTTACTAATGGTTTTAGAGCACCATATACCAAATGGATGCAAGGCAATAGAGTTGTAGTAAACGGGAATAAATGCTATTGGAAAAAGAAAGTAAAGCCATCTAATACGTATAAAACTTTTTGGTCTTATCTGGAAACTATATTTATGTATGCAGGTACACTTTCCTTATCCAAAGAATTAATAGCCGTATCGATTGCTAATTTACAAATTGGAGACATCTTTATACAAGGTGGTTCGCCGGGACATGCTATAATAGTTGTAGATATAGCAGTTAATCCTATCAATAAACAAAAAGCATTTTTACTCGCCCAGAGTTATATGCCTGCACAAGAAATTCAAGTACTAAAAAACCCTAACCATAGTACGGCATGGTATTTTACCCCGTCATTAAATGGCAGTTTAGTAAGCCCAGAGTGGACTTTTGAAGTCAGCGATTTAAAACGATTTCCACCTAAGTAATAGTGTGGTATCACTTTTGTTATAAAGTGAATAGAATTAATTACATTAGTAAAAATAAAAAGAAAGATGAAAAAAGTATTAGTTGTTTTAGCAGTGCTATTTGTAGGGCTGTCCCTCGCTCAAGATATGGCACCTTTAGAAGTATCGGTATTAGACTTTAAAGATAAGGCACAATCAGGAGAGCAAATTATATTTGAAGGTGATAGCTCTGGGGTGGTTTATAAAGGCACAAGTGGGGACGACGGAAAGTTTAAAGTCTTGCTGGCAGGAGGAGAAACATATATGATAAAAATAAAAGGATTTGGAGAAGAGAAAGATTACAGCACGATAAAGATTCCTAGTTTAGGTGAAAACGAAGTGTATGGGGAGTTTCAATTGACGGTAAGGTTTGAACAGCCAAAAATATTCACTTTAGATAATGTTCACTTCGATTCTGGAAAATATAGTATCACAAAAGTATCGTATAAAGAACTGGATGAATTATTAGAATATATGACAATCAAAAAAGAATTAAAAGTTGAGATAGCGGGACATACTGATAATGTGGGAGAAGATGAGGAAAATATGCAATTATCTCAAAACAGAGCTGATGCTATTCGTAATTACTTATTAAAAAGAGGAATAAGCTCGACTAGAATACTAGCCAAAGGTTATGGGGAGAACCAAGCAGTATGGAATAATAATACAGCCGAAGGACGTCAAAAGAACCGAAGAACCGAAGTAAGGATAATAGAATAGGGAAGATATGTTAAAGCCATTGAAATGGATTGCGTTATTAGAAGGAGTATCATTATTAGTTTTATTTGGCTTGGCAATGCCATTAAAGTATTTGTTTGATAAGCCATTAGCCGTAGAGATTGTAGGAATGACCCACGGAGTATTATTTGTCGCTTATATAATTACGGTGCTCATTGTTGGTGTCATATATAAATGGAAAATAGGTATCATCCTTTTGTCTATGTTAGTTTCTATTGTTCCTTTTGGTACTTTTTATGCTTCAAAAAAGTGGTTTGTCAGATAGTATTTTTTATTGTAAATAAGCACATTGTAGAGAATGAACTTATATCATGTCAAATAATGATTTGAGTTTCTTTGACAATTTTATTTAAATAGGTTATATTAGCGAGATAATGTATTTAGAGGCAGATTTACATAAACGACATCAACAATCTTCGGATAAGGACATAATCCTTTCGTACCAAGGAGAAATTACCTACGGAATGGTTAAATCCATTATAGAAATGATGATGTCCCGTTTAGACCTATCTAAAGATAATCCTAAGGCTAAGAAAAAAGTAGTAAAGGTATTGGTGGAAATGTTAGAAAATCTCACCAAACATGTTAGTAAACCTCCTAATAGGAGTGTCGAAAATAAAGAAGTATCTATATCAGTCGTAAATGGTAAAAATGAGTATGAAGTAATTACAAGTAACTACGTTGATTCTCAAGAAAAAAATTATTTAACCAATTGGATAAACAAAATCAACTCATTTGATAGAGATGGTTTAAGAACTTTTTATAAGAAAACACTAGCACAAGCAGAGATTTCTGAAAAAGGTGGAGCTGGTCTAGGGTTTATAGATATAGCACGTAAGTCAGGACAAAAACTAGGAATTACATTTGATAATGTAGGAAAAGATAAAAGCTTTTTCACTTTAAAAGTGATGATTGAAAAAATATAATTATGGAAAATTACATTGTAAAAGAAACTAACTTAACCCCAGGTATTGACCTCAATTATGAGGGAGGTACGGTTATGTTAAAAGGAAAGTCTATTCCAGAAAATTCATTAGAATTTTATCAACCAGTATATGATTGGTTAGATGCTTACTTAGAAGAACCAAAGAATAAGACGATTGTGATTATTCAATTGGAATATTTCAATACAAGTTCTTCAAAATGTATTTTGGATATTTTGAAGCGAGTTGATAAACTGGATGAAGAGGGAAATGATGTTTTAATTAAATGGCATTATGATGAAGATGATGAAGATATGATGGAAGCAGGAGAAGATTACAGCGACTTGTTAGATTCACCGTTTGAGTTAATCCCTATTGAAGAGTAAATAAATGAGCGAATCTACTGAGCCGATAGTGGGCAATAGAAGACGCAGAAAGAACGATGGTCTTTTTGATAAGGAACTTCAGATTCTAAAAGAAACTAGAGAAGTATTGAAATTAGAAAGTGTTGAGGGTAACACTTATAAGGATCAGCTTATTTTGTTAAGTGAAAGATATGAAGAAGTTCTAGACCAAACCAAGCTCATCACTAAAGTAAGTGATAGACAACAAAAAAGAATTAATAAAATTAATGTTACTCTTAATAGCGTAAACGCTGAAATGGAGAGTAAAAATGTAGAACTTCAAGAAACACTGGATGACTTAGCTGTTGCCAAAGTAGGAAGAAGAGCAACAACAATCACAGGAATAGTTTTTGTAGGACTATTTTTACTTACAGAAGCATTGATAGAGCCGCGTATTGAAGCTTATCTTCATGAAACTAAAGGAATGCTTCACGACCATGAGTTTGCAGTAGGATTAAGCCTAAAGGCTGTTTTAGCGTTGATGCTAAGACCGATCGAAAAAATAGTAGAAAAACTATTGATGAATGCTGAAAAAAGAAAAAAACAAAAGGAAGTGATTGCTCAAGAGTTTGATTGATTTTAATCAAATTGAACCCTCTTGGCAACAGACTCTGTCAAAAGAATTTACGAAACCTTATTTTAAGAATTTACTAAACTTTGTAAACCAAGAATATACTACTGGAATAATTCATCCACCTGCCAAAGATGTTTTTAAAGCTTTTGAATTTTCACCACTTCACTCACTTAAGGTAGTTGTTTTGGGGCAAGACCCATATCATGGAGAGGGGCAAGCAAACGGATTGAGTTTTTCGGTTAGGGAAGGAGTAAAACATCCACCTTCTTTACGTAATATCTTTAAAGAACTGGAGTCAGATTTGTCGCTTTTTATCCCTAAATCAGGTGATTTACAGCCATGGGCAGAGCAAGGAGTATTATTGCTTAACAGTATGCTTACCGTTCAAGCTACGCTACCAGGTTCACATCAAAAAAAAGGTTGGGAGGAGTTTACAGATTCTGTAATTCAAGCTATCTCTGACAAAAAAGAAAATATTGTGTTTATCCTTTGGGGGAAATATGCTCAGAGTAAAGAGGAGTTGATAGATGAATCTAAGCATTGTATAATAAAATCAGCACATCCGTCACCATTTTCGGCTCATAGAGGATTTTTTGGATCTAAACCATTTAGTAAAATAAATACTTTTTTGAGTAAAAAGAATCTAGGTAAAATAAATTGGAGTTTAAGTCAATAGATAATGAAGGGAGTGAGCAAGGGTTTTTAAACTAACAGTAAAAAAATAATGACTCATAAAAAAAGAGTTCTAAAGCTTATCACTTCAGGACTCTTTTAAAGTTTAACTAAACTTAAACTAGTATAATTATTTAATTAACCCTTTTTTAGCAGCTTTTTGCATTGCTTTACTAGCAAAGATAGCAACCTCTACACGTCTGTTTTGAGCTCTTCCAGCCTCTGTTTCATTATCAGCCAAAGGTTCAACTTCTCCTTTACCTTCCATTTTAATTCTAGAAGTTGTGATTCCAAGAGTACTTACATAACTAGTTACAGCTGTAGCTCTTTTTTCAGATAAGATTTTGTTATAATCATCCGCACCTTTGCTATCTGTATGACCAACAATTAGTAAGTTAGTCTCATCGTATTTTTTAAGTGTAGTAGCTAGCTGGTCTAGGTTTGCTTTAGCAGCAGCTTTTAAGTCCGATTTGTTATTGTCAAACAAAATACCTGAATCAAACGTTACAATAATTCCTTCCCCTACACGAGTTACATGTGCATTTTTGAAATCTTCCTGCATTTCTTTTGCTTGTTTGTCCATACGCTTACCGATAAGAGCGCCTGCTGTACCACCTACCGCAGCACCTATTACAGCACCCATTGCTGTATTTCCAGCAATCTTACCAACTATCGCACCTGCTGCGGCACCACCTGCACCACCTATAAGAGCACCTTTGGCTGTATTGCTTAAACTTTTACATGAGTGAAATGATAAACTTGTTATCATTAATGCTAAGATTAACCCACTTAGATTTTTCATAATTACTAATCGGTTTGGTTTACGTTATGAAAGCAATTTTGTATTACCCTCCTTATAAAAGTATGAAAAAAATAGCGAAATATCAATTATTATGAAATAGTATAAAAAAATCTTAAGGCACGATTTTGGCATTATCTATGATATTACTATCTTCAAGAAACCTTATTTAGCTATGAATAAATTAATTTTAATAATTACACTAATCACGTCTTCGTATTCATTTTCTCAAAATGTTTTTAAAGAAGATTTTAATAATAACAACCAACATTGGAACATAACTAGTAACCAATCTGATAAATATAAATTAAAAGAAGGTGCAATACATTGGACAAGAACTGGTCTTAAGTCCGGTGTCTTATCTCAATACCTCAACCGACTAGATGATACTCAAGATTTTGAAATTATCACACATATTACCTCTTGGAAATTAGGTAGCGAATATGGCTTGATGTGGGGCGGTATTAATAAACAAAATGCAAATTATTTTATTATAAAAAGAGGAAAGTTTAAAACTTTTAAAGCCAAAAATGGAAAAATTATACAAAGCACAGAGTATAAAATGAATCTTAAGATAAAAGGAGATAATATCATAACTATTCGTAAAAGAGGAACACAAGTAAGTTTTATTGTAAACGGATTAAAAGTATATTCAGAGCAAGTAAAAAAACTTGAAGGCAAGTATTATGGTGTGATTTTATTTCAAAACTCTTCTATAGAAATAGACTACCTATACGCAAAAGGCACAGCTCTCAAAATCAACACTATTGAAGGGCTTTATTACCCTGAAAAACCAATAAAACTAAGTGCAACAGTTAACAGCCAATATGATGAGATGAACCCAATAATATCGGCTGATGGCAAATGCTTATATTTTTCTCGTAAGAATCACCCCAACAATATAGGTGGGGCAACAGATGTAGAAGACGCATATTATTCCGATAATATAAATAAGCAATGGACTCAAGCCAAAAACGTAGGGAAACCTATTAATAATGACGGACCTAATGCTGTTCACGCAGTTACTCCAGACGGTAATACACTCGTATTGATGAATACTTATGAACCTAATGGCAAGATAAGAGGACAAGGCTTATCTATCGCTAACAAAACAAGTAACGGTTGGGAAGTACCCAAGCAATTTAAAATCAGAAGCTATTATAATAAATCAGATTTTAATGAGTTTTTTATGACTAATGACGCTAGAGTACTTATTTTATCAATTGAAATTAATGATACAAAAGGAGATAGAGATTTGTATGTGTCCTTTAACGAAGGAAATGGAATTTGGACAGCCCCCAAAAACATGGGGAAAGTTTTAAATACAGCAGGGACTGACTTTTCACCCTTTTTAGCATCAGATGGGGGCACACTTTATTTTAGTTCTAACGGTCATCCAGGCTATGGTAAAACCGATTTGTTTATGTCTCGCCGATTGGATGACTCTTGGACAAATTGGTCTAAACCACTTAATATAGGGAAGCCAATTAATGGGGAAGGAGTTGACTCATATTACAGCGTTTCCGCATCTGCTAACTATGCTTATTATGTCTCGTCAGATAAAACACTAAAAACTACGGATATTTATAAGGTAAAATTACCTGAAAAAGTAAAGCCAAAACCAGTAGTATTGGTCAAAGGAATAGTAAGAGACAGTAAAACCAGAAAAACAATTGGAACAAAAATCACCTATTACGACTATAAAACAGGAAAAGAAATAGGCTCAGCACACTCCGATCCACGCACAGGAAGGTATGAAATTGTATTACCTCTCAATAAGGTATATAGTTTTTATGCAAATAAAGATGGCTACTATGCCATTCGAGAGCGACTAGACTTAACAAATGCCTTAAAATATAAAGAAATTGTAAGAGATCTATACTTAACACCATTTGAAATAGGGCAAACAGCACAATTACATAATGTTTTATTCAAAAGAGGTACACCAACACTATTGACAGGCTCTTACTCAGAATTGAATAACTTGGTTAAAATATTAAAAGCCAACCCTTCAATGAAAATAAAGGTATCAGGACATACCGATAACGTAGGCAATGCAGAATTAAATCAAAAACTATCAGAACAAAGAGCAATAGCCATACAAACATACCTAAGCAAGAGAAGTGTAGCCATAGATCGAATATCTACCATAGGGTACGGAGGAACTAAACCCATCGCAGATAATAAACAAGCCGAATTAAGAAAATTAAACAGAAGAGTAGAATTTGAAATCATAAGTGATTAATACCACTTTAGATGAGGACAAAACCCTACGCTATTTCGCTTCGGGTCGGGCTTTTCGCTATATCTTTTTTGTGTCATATTGAACCTATTTGTATCAGTCTGAGTTTGTCGAAGACAAAACAAATTACAGTAATTAAAAACAAAAAAGGATGTCGCTACAATCCCTTTTGCACTGCTTCGCAGTTTCATGATGAAAACATACACAGAAGACCAAATATTTGATAAAGTAGACTTCACAGCTATACCTTTAGACTATGAAGATTACGAAAACTGTACATTCACAAATTGTATTTTTTCTAATTTGTTAGGAATTAAGTTTTCTAACTGCCAATTTATAGATTGTAACCTAAGTAACACAAACCTCAGTGACACAGCCTTTAGAGAAGTTCAGTTTAAGAATTGTAAAATGATAGGACTCCACTTTGAAGACTGCAACTTATTTGGGTTTGAACTCAGTTTTGACAATTGTCAATTGAATCATTCATCATTTTATAAAGTGAAGTTATGTAAAATAAAAATGTTGGACACAAAGCTAGTAGAAGTAGATTTTACAGACTGTGACCTGACAAAAGCTTTTTTTGACAACTGTGACTTTTTAGGAGCAGTGTTTTCTAATGTAAACCTAGAGAAAGCTGATTTTAGAAGCTCTCTAAATTATATAATATCACCAGAAGATAATCGACTTAAAAAAACAAAATTCTCCTATCCAGCAGTCTTAGGATTATTGGATAAATATGATGTTGTGGTGGATTAATCAAATATATTTTAAGTATGACATTTGTTTTTCTACCTTTACAATGTTTTAAATACTACTCATATCAAGCCCATCAAAATCACCAGAACTCATCAGTAAGATGTTATTTTGACTAGGTATTTGTTTAATAACACCACCCAAACCATTTACGTCTCTTATAACAGTGATTTTTTTGTTTGCAAAAGCTTTTTGTATTTCGCTGTCGCTAATATCATTACCTCCCTTTCTTTTTAAAGTTTCCTTAGATAGATAGATATAAGCTTCATCAGCTTTATTCATGCTTTTGGCATATTGAGGTAAAAACTCTTTACTTAGGCTACTAAATGTATGTAACTCTAGTATAGCAGTTAGCTGTTGTTTTCCATATTGCTCTTTTGTAGCCTCTATGGTAGCAGATACTTTAGATGGAGCATGAGCAAAATCTTTAAATATCACTCGATCACTATTTTTAGATATGATTTCTAAACGTTTTCCCGCACCAGTAAAATTTTGGATACTATTATAAAACTTATCTTCTCTAATTCCTACACGCTCACAGATAAGCCTAGCAGCATTTAGATTGATAAGATTGTGCTCACCGAAAATCTTAATTTCAACATCACCATTACCTGTTTTAAGATAAGTAATTCCTTTTTTTATTTTATGAGAATGGACTTTGTAGTCTATTTTTAGAATATCTTCCCTTTTGTTTGCTTCAGCAATTTTTTTAACATATTTGTCTGATACATTATAAATCAATGCTCCACCTTTAGGTACTATATTAGATAATAATTCAAATTGTTTTAAGTAATCTTTAAAAGTTTTAAACACATTAATATGATCCCAGGCTATCCCATTGATAAGTGCGATATGAGGTTGGTAATTTAAAAATTTAGGTCTTAAATCTAACGGAGAGCTTAAGTACTCATCACCCTCTATGATGATGAATGGTGCGTCACTAAGTTTTACCATTCTATCAAAACCTTCAATAGAAGCACCTACGGCATAATCAAAGTCAATATCGTTAGCTTTGAGCACGTGCATTATCATTGAAGTTGTAGAGGTCTTTCCGTGACTTCCTGCTATCACAATTCTTTGTTTATCAATAGATTGTTGATAAATGTATTCAGGAAATGAATAGATTTTGACTCCTAATTCTTGAGCTTTTAATAGTTCAGGATTATCTACTTTAGCGTGCATGCCTAAGATTACACAATCCAAATCCTTATTTACTTTAGAAGTGTCCCACCCAAAAGACTGCGGTAATATCCCTGCTTTGCTTAATCGACTTTTAGAAGGTTCATAAACATGGTCATCAGACCCTGTTACGATATATCCTTTGTCGTGTAATGCCAATGCAAGGTTATGCATAATGCTACCACCGATAGCAATAAAATGGATTTGTTGCGCTTTTTGTGTCATATCATCATATTAAGAATACGAAAATACAGTTTTACCAAACATTAATCACTTATTTAGTTCGTTTTTTTTAATTATCTAATCGTATGAAGTCTGTAAATTATAAAAAGAATTGTATTTTTGGCTTATGATAGAATTTACTACATCAAGTATAGAAAATATTATAGGTCATCGCATCGGTAATAAAATGCAAGAAGAAGACTTAGTTTTGTCAGAAAAAGAAGTGCCACTGTATGATGATACTTTAATTGACATATTTAAAACTTTTTTCTTTAAACCATTTAAAGACACTGCCTTTTATAATTTCAAACATGATGGAGGTTTGCACCTTAATCAAACTTATGTAGCCTGTGAACAAATCTTTAATGACCAATCTAATTTTTTGGAAGAATCCAAAAAACTAGCAGAATTTTTATTTGACTCTATTGACCATCCAAATATTAACTCTGGTGAATTTTATATGATGTACATCACTGACTGTAAAGTACAAGGAGAGTTTACAGATGCAATAGGGATATTTAAGTCTGAATCTAAAGAATACTTCCTTACTCTTCAGGAAACTGAACATATAGAGTTGGATTATGAATTAGGAATGAACTTATCTAAGCTAGATAAAGGTTGTTTGATTTTTGATTTAGACAAAGAAGAAGGTTATCGCTTGAGTATTTTTGATAAAACAAAAGGTGGGGTAGAAGTAGCCCAATTTTGGAAAAATGCTTTTTTAAATGTAAAAATGAGAGAAGACACCTTTTTTCATACCCAAAACTATATGGATGTATGTAAGGGGTTTGTTGAAGATGTCTTTAATGATGAGCAAGGAGTTGAGCGTACCGATCAGTTACAAATGCTTAACCGTTCGATGAAATTTTTTGAAGAAAACGATGAGTTTAGCACACCAGAGTTTAATGACAAGGTATTGGAAATGCCAGAAATCGTAGACGCTTTTCAAGGATACAAACAAGAATATCAGCACAAGAATGATGTGAATTTATTTGATGAATTTCAGATTTCAGATAATGCTGTAAAAGGACAGAAAAAACATTTTAAAAGTGTGTTGAAGTTGGATAAAAAGTTCCATGTTTATGTACACGGAGGTCATCGTGATATGGAACAAGGATATGATGAGGAGCGAGGAAAAAAATTCTATAAACTTTATTATGATAGCGAGTCTTAAAAGGAGGGGACTGTATTAAATACAGCTTTCACATTGCTGATAAGTATTTCGTTTGGGGATTTGAACCGAGTCTTTCTATAAAAGAAGACCGTATGTTTTTCAATTCAGAATTATCGCTGATGTTCTATTGGATCCCGGTAAACCATATAAGGTGCAATAAAAAAGCCTAATTCTTTTTTTAAGAATTAGGCTTTTTAGAAGTGGGACTAGGTGGACTCGAACCACCGACACACGGATTTTCAATCCGATGCTCTACCAACTGAGCTATAGTCCCTTTTTGGTGATGCAAATGTAATAGCATTTTTCTTATTGTCAAAATATTGTGAGAATATTTTTTTTAGCTTCTTGTAATCACTCTAAATTGCCGGTCAGTAATAACTAATTCAAGGATTTTACGTAAATTAAGCAACCAAAGAAATAGATATTTATGATACAGCAAATTATATTTTTTTTAGCATTATGTACGGCGGCTTTCTTTTTTGTGAGGTCGGTACGGAGAATTTGGGCAACGATAAAAATCGGAAAACCCACAGGCAGGTTAGATAATAAAACAGAAAGATGGAAACAAGTGGTTTTAATCGCTTTGGGACAGAAGAAAATGTTCAAGAGACCGATTCCAGCTGTATTGCATTTGATGGTTTACATTAGCTTTTTGATTGTTAATATAGAGTTGTTAGAAATCCTTATTGATGGACTTTTTGGCACTCATCATGTATTTCAAACTGTTTTAGGTGATTTTTACTCCCCTCTAATAACTTTCTTCGAGTTCTTTGCAGTTTTAGTGATTATATCATGTGCTATCTTTTTGGTAAGAAGAAATATTCTTAAAATAGGACGGTTTCACAAACCCGAAATGAAAGGATGGGCTAAGCTAGACGGTAATCTAATTCTCATTTTTGAAATTGTATTGATGTTGTTTTTACTGAATATGAATGCAACAGATACGGTTTTACAGTTAAAATCGGGAATAAGTCAATCGTTTTTTTTTAGTAATTGGTTTGTGCCATTGTACAAAAATGTCTCAATAGGGGGGCTTCACATAGCCAATACTTTCTATTGGTGGGTACATATTATAGGGATATTTGTATTTGCTAACTATGTCCCTTACTCTAAACATTTACATATCTTTTTAGCTTTTCCTAATACCTATTTTTCCAATTTAGAAACAAAAGGAAAAATGGAAAATATGCCGATTGTAACTAATGAGGTCAAAATAATGATGGGTATGGCTCAACCAGATGCCAATCCGCCAGCAATGTCTCGCTTTGGTGCAAAAGACGTTACAGACCTTAATGAGATTAATATACTAAATGCTTTGACCTGTACTGAATGTGGGCGTTGTACGTCCAATTGCCCTGCTAACTTAACAGGAAAAAAATTATCTCCCCGTAAGATAATGATGGACGTTAGAGACAGAGCCGAAGAAGTTTTACAAAACAAAAAGAAAAAAGGAGAAGATTATGATGATGGGAAGTCATTGTTGTACGATTTTATAAGCGAAGAAGAAATATACGCTTGTACCTCGTGTAATGCTTGTACAGAAGCTTGTCCAATTAATATTGATCCATTATCTATTATCTTAGAACTAAGAAGATATACTGTGATGGAAGAATCCAAAGGTCCAGCAGAATGGACGGGAATGTATAGCAGTTTAGAAACAACCTTTAACCCATGGAAATTCCCAAGTACAGACAGAGATAAGTGGGTAAATGATGTGAAATCATAAAATTATAAAAATGAAAAATGTACCATTAATGTCAGAAATGATGGCGGCCAACAAACATCCAGACGTATTGTTTTGGGTGGGGTGTGCAGGCTCTTTTGATGAAAGATATAAAAGAGTAACCGTCGCTTTTGCCGAGATATTAAATTCTGTTGGTATTAGCTTTGCAATATTGGGCAATGAAGAAAGTTGTACAGGAGATCCAGCACGTAGAGCAGGAAATGAATTCCTGTTTCAGATGCAAGCCATGAGTAATATTCAAGTACTTAACGGTTATGAGATTAAGAAAATAGTAACCGCTTGCCCACATTGTTTTAACACGCTCAAAAATGAATATCCAGAGCTAGGAGGGGAATACGACGTAATTCATCATACTCAATTTCTACAAGAATTGATTAATGACGGGAAGTTAAAAGTATCAGGAGGAGATTTTAAAGGAAAAAAAATCACCTTTCACGATTCTTGCTACTTAGGTAGAGCAAACGATGTTTATGAAGCTCCTAGAGAAGTTTTGTCTGCTTTAGATGCCGATTTGGTAGAGATGAAAAGTTGTAGAACCAAAGGTTTGTGCTGTGGAGCAGGAGGAGCACAGATGTTCAAAGAACCCGAAAAAGGCGACAAAGACATCAATGTAGCCCGTACAGAGGAAGCTTTAGCAACTAATGCCGAGATTATCGCTACTGGCTGTCCATTTTGTATGACCATGATGGGAGATGGAGTAAAAGCCAAAGACAAGGAAACTTCGGTAAAAGTTTTTGATATTGCAGAATTGATAGCACAAGCCAATAAAATCAAGAATGACAGCAATGCCTAAAACTCAGCAAACAAAAGTGTGGATATATCAATCAAGCACAATTTTTACAAGCAATCAGAAAAACCATATCGAGCAAAAACTACATGATTTTGTTAGTAATTGGAGTAGCCACGGAGACGTAGTAAATGGCTCTTTTGAGATAATAGAAGAGCGTTTCATCATTGTATTTGCCAATGAAGAAGAGGTAATGGTTTCAGGTTGTTCGATTGACAGTTCTGTAAAAATCATAAAAGAATTAGAACAAGAATTGGGTTTGTCTTTGTTGGATAAATCTAATATAGCATTTCAACAAGCTATTGGCGAGATAAAACTGTATCAGTTGTCTCAAATCCCCGAAGCAGTGAACTCAGGAGAGATTAATTTAGAATCAATTGTGTTTAATAACGCTATAAGTAACGGGCTTGATTTTGAATCTAGTTGGAAGGTAAAAGCAAAAGATACTTGGGTAAAACGATATTTTAAATAATATTGGGAGCTTCCCTTTCGCTACGCTCATTACTGCTATTTCGCAGCTACGGTCGGGCTTTCGCTACTCAATTTTTTTTATTTTTTTTGTGTCATATTGAGTTTGTCGAAATACAGAACAAAAAAATAAAAAAGATTTCAAACAAACCGCTCTATCCCTAAGCCAAAAAAAATGTTTAACATCACCCAAGTAAACAAGCTTTCTGATATCCAGCAAATTGAAAGTATTGCAAAAATAGTATTTCACGAGATTTATGATGCTTACACACCTGTTGAGTTTGTCGAGGAATTTATCACAAAAAATCAATCAGTAGAAGCAATTCAATCTCAAATAGAAAATGATAACTATCAATATTTTTTGTTAAAGATATCAGGGACAGTATCAGGGTATTTAGGCATTCAGACCAAAGAAAACACACTTGTGCTAAGTAAACTCTACATTCTTAAAGAATACAGAGGGCAAAATATCGGTCAAAAAACACTTGAGTTTATTAACCAATATGCGGTAAATAATGAAATAGAAGCTATAGAGCTAGAAGTAAGTAAAGAAAATGAAAAAGCCATTAGATTTTATAAAGATGATGGCTTTCAGTACATAAAGACAATTACAAGTTATCATTATGACGGTAGAGAAGTGAAAGATTTTTTTATGCGAAAAAATGTAGTAATTAAGTCAATATGAAAAGAAAACTAGTATACGGTTCTTTAGTTACTCTATTACTTACAGGCTTTATATTGAACTATTTGTTGCCGAGTATAATTGTTCAAATCAAGCATCCTTTATTGTCTTTTAGAGAACCCTTAACTCAAAAAGAATTACCACAAGGTTTCGAAGAAATTCAAGTTTTTAATAAACATGACGGGATAAGCTTATCTGCTTTCTACTCAAAATCAAAATTAGATACAGCTAAAGGAACTGTTATTTTGGTACATGGGATTCGAGCCTCTAAAGAGCATTTTATTCCGCTAGCTCAGTATCTTAATGACAAAGGATATAATGTAGCGGCATTAGACCAGCGAGCACATGGTCAAAGCGAAGGAAAATATTGTGCTTTCGGTTATTATGAGAAGCATGACTTGTTGGCTTTGGTAGATGAATTGGAGAAAAATAAATCTGTAAAGAGGATAGGAGTTTGGGGACAATCCTTAGGTGCTGCAGTTTGTTTGCAAGCTATGGCAATAGATAAGCGAATAAAGTTTGGTATAATAGAAAGCACCTTCTCTGACTTTAGGTTAATTGTTAATGATTATATTAAGAGTTCAATAGGAGACTTTCTCCCTCAGTTTATAGTTAATTATGTGATTAATAGAGCAGGTATAATGGCAAGCTTTGATCCTGATAAGGTAAAGCCTATTGAGTCTTGTAAAGCCATTACTCAGCCTATTTATATGATACACGGAGATGCCGACAAGAGAATTAAGTTATTGTACGGAAAAAATAATTATGAAGCCATCCCACATTCCGAAAAAAAGTTCTTAGAAGTACAAGGAGGTACACATCTTAATATCTGGACAATAGGTGGAGAAAAATATTTTGAAATGATTTTAGCTTTTATCGAAGGTTCAGTAGATTGATTTTTGTGTAAACAATGTCTTTTGTTTACCTTTGTGACTAACACAAACTTAAGAGACTTATGAGCTTAACAAATAACGATATTTTTAAAAAATTAAGGGTAGCACATAAATTAAGAGATACCGATATAGTGGAGATATGTAACCTGGTAGATTTTAAAGTATCTAAAGCAGAGTTAGGAGCATTCTTTAGAAGTGATGACCACCCTAATTATAAGAATTGTGGAGACCAGATTTTACGTAATTTTTTAAATGGATTAGTTGTGCACCTAAGAGGTCCAATGCCTGATAAACGTGAAAAGAAAGATGTTTAATGTTGCATTGGTACAAGAGTGAATATTTTTGATTTCACAGCAATAAAAAACACTAATTTGCTTTTATCAGAGCCATTTATGGCTGATCCTAATTTTGCACGATCAGTGATATTGATGGTCGAAAATGAAGGCGGATATGTAGGTTTTATTTTAAATAATCCTTATCTAGGGGTTGAGCTCTCAGATGTAATAGAGGACTGGCAAGGAGAGAGTTTTGGTTTATGTTTTGGCGGGCCAGTAGAGGAAGAGACCTTGCATTATATACATACTTATGAAGATTTGGAAGGTTCTCTTCAAGTAGCTGACAATCTATATTGGGGAGGAGATTTTAATCAAATAAAAGAGTGGAATCAGCGAGGGATACTTTCTTCAGGTAGGATTAAATTTTTCTTGGGTTATTCAGGTTGGGATTTGACCCAATTACAAGATGAAATAAAGAAAAAGAGTTGGATTAAACTCCCACTTAATTTTAATATATTTACAGACTTATCCGAAGATTTGTGGAAATCAATATTGATAGACAAAGGAGGAGAGTATAAAGAAATTGCAAATTACCCAGTAGACCCTCAATTAAACTAACTGAGAGATGAAACAAGAAGTACAAGATAATGAAAGCCTAGTATTAGAAGTGTCAAACCACGAAGAATTTGATTATTCTGGATTGAGTAAAGACGAGCTATTAGAAGCATTAAAAAAACTAGCAAAAGAGCCTGATGTATTGAAACGTGAAGATGAAGTAAATAAAATCACTTCATTATACTTGAACTTTTACAAAGAAGAAGAGAAAGAAGCCTTGGCTGTATTCTTAGCAGATGGAGGAGAAAAAACAGGTTTTGAATATCGTCAATCAGATAGTGATAGAGCATTTTTTGATTCAAAAGAAAAACTCAAAAAATATTTTAAGGATTATCGTTCGCAACGAGCAGAACAACTTAAAAGCAATTTGCAAAAGAAAAGAATTTTATTAGAAAAACTCAGAGAACTGGCAAACGGAGATGTGAAAGGAGTTAATTTTCAGAAAGCTCGTGAAATTCAGCAATCGTGGAAAGAAGCAGAGCCAATCCAGTCAGCAGATAAGAATGAATTATATGCCAATTACCATGGTTTGATGACCATTTTTTATAATAATCACAATAGGCTTAATGATCTTAGGGACTTAGACCGTCAAAAAAATAAAGAAGAAAAAGAAAACCTATGTAAACAAGCCGAAGCCTTATTGGATGAGCCAGTAGTTAATAAAGCGTTGCGTAAATTTAATGATGTTTTTGAGCAGTATAAATTTATCGGTAGAGCTCCAGAAGAAGTAAACGAGCAGTTATGGGAGCGTATTAAAAGTGTTTCTCAGCAACTGAGAGACAAAAGAGAGATTGTCGTAAAAGAGTTTAAAGAAAAATTAGAAAAAAATTATAAAGTAAAAGAAATAATTCTTCAGCACACTAAGACTTACGCCGAAAAATCTTCGGATAATATCTCTGAATGGCGATTATGGACAGATGAGATAAAAGGTATCCAAGAGATGTGGAGAGAGGCTGGACAGGTTTTAGAAGTTAAAGCAAAAGATATTTCGAAAGAATTCTGGAGTTATAACAAAGCCTTTTTTGAAGCTAAATCGGCTTTTTTTTCAGTATTGGATGGAGAAAGAGAAACTAACTTAGAAAAAAAGAAAACTTTAATAAAAGAAGTAGAATCATTAAAAGAGAATGCTGAACTCAGTTTAAATGATAAAATTGATAAGGTGAAAAGCATTCAAGCCAATTGGAAGAATATCGGGCAAGCACCACGTAAGGTGAATGACTCTATATTTGCAGAATTTCGTACTTTGTGTAATTCATTTTTTGATGAAAGAGAATTATTACGGAAAGAGCAGGATGAAGAGTTTAAAGTTAATTTAGGCAAAAAACAAGAAGTAATAACCAAGTTAGCTAAAGCCAAATCAGTAGAAGAGTTTGAAGAATTGACTCAAGCTTATCAGGGAATCGGTTATGTGCCTCGTGATAATAAACGAGAAATAGAAAGTAGCTTTAAAGAAGCTTGTGATGTGTTTTTAGAACAATCAAAAGCGGAAATGGATGATAAAATATTTTCTGAACTCAAGCATAAAGTTGCCTTAGCTTCATTTGGTGACTTAGGAGAAAAAGAAATTTCTAGAACAATCATAAAGTTGAGAGACAGAGTTTCTAAAATTGATAACGAGGTAGATGTTTTAGAGACTAATTTAGGCTTCTTTACTCACTCTAAACAATTGGAGTCAGTTAAGAAAGACGTTGATGATAAAAAAGAAAGCTTATCTAAGGAAAGAAAAGAAATCCAACATCAAATAAGATTTCTAAAAAACTTAGAAACAAAATAAAATGGGATACACATTAATAGATGGGAAAGCGACTTCTGCGGAGGTAAAAGAAGAGATTGCTTTAGAAGTAAATAAAATAAAAGCTAGAGGAGGTAAAGCACCTCATTTAGCGGCTATTTTGGTAGGAGAGGATGGAGCAAGCCAAACTTATGTGGAGAGTAAGGTAAAAGCCTGTGAAGTTTGTGGATTTGAATCTACACTGATACAAATGCCTGACAACACTACAGAGGAAGAACTTCTACTTAAGGTCGAAGAGATTAATGAAGATGATAATATTAATGGTTTAATTGTTCAATTACCATTGCCAGCCCATATTGACGTTAAAAAAGTAACAAAAGCAATTTTACCAAAAAAAGATGTAGATGGGTTTCATGAAATGAATCTTGGACGCATGCTAGCAGGAGAGCCAGCATTATTGCCAGCTACTCCTTTTGGAATTACGATGTTATTAAAACGTTATAATATCCCTACAAAAGGGAAGCATTGTGTAGTGATTGGACGTAGTCATATTGTGGGTACTCCTATGAGTGTTTTGATGAATAGACCATTTGATTGCACCGTTACATTGGCACATCGCCATACTTATAACTTAAAAGAATTAACCCAAATGGCTGATATTATTATCATTGCCATTGGAAAACCTGAATTTCTGACTGCCGATCATGTGAAAGAAGGTGTGACGATTATAGATGTAGGGATTACACGAGTAAAGGATGAGTTATCACCTAGGGGGTATGTGATTAAGGGTGATGTGAAGTTTGACGAAGTAGCACCGAAATCATTATACATAACACCTGTGCCAGGTGGAGTAGGACCTATGACAATTGCGGCATTACTCAAGAATACTTTAATTGCTACACAAGCTCAGCAAAATGACTAATCCAATTATCAACCAAGATGGTGTTTTACCTGTGATGGAAATGTTCTATTCTATTCAGGGAGAAGGGACTTACCAAGGAAAAGCTGCTTTTTTTGTTCGCCTAGCAGGCTGTGACGTAGGTTGTCATTGGTGCGATGTAAAGGAAAGTTGGGATGCCAAACTTTACCCTTCGGTGACTGTTAAAGCTATTATAGAAGAAATATTAAAAACCCCAGCCGAGATAGTAATAGTGACAGGTGGTGAACCTTTGATGTATGACTTAGCCGAGTTGACAAAAGAAATTAAAAACGTAGGATTAGCTACGCATATAGAAACTTCTGGTGTTTATCCACTTACAGGTAATTGGGATTGGATTACATTCTCCCCAAAGAAGTTTAAAGAGCCAGTAGATAAATTCGGAAGTTTTGCCGATGAGTTAAAGGTTATTATTTTTAATAAATCAGACTTTCAATTTGCCGAAGAGCATGGAGAAAAAGTAAATTACTTATGTCATTTATACCTGCAACCCGAATGGGGGAAAGAAAAAGAAATGCTACCTCTTATTGTGGATTATGTAAAAAAATACCCTCAATGGAAAGTTTCTTTACAAATACATAAGTATATGGATATTCCTTAATGAGAAAATGTGATTTATGAATAATGAAATGATTATTAAATAAAGGATTTGGAAACAGTTACACTATTATTGAATTGCAAAGACGCCAAAGGAATTGTACTTTCTGTTACAGAATTCGTATACAAAAACGGTGGAAATGTTCTTGAAATCGATCAGCATATCGATAACCAAGAAGATGTGTTTTTTATGCGTGTTAAATGGTCTATTAATGATTTCTTAATAGCTAAAGATAAGATTGATGAATGTTTTCAAACGCTTGTGGCGGATAAATTTGAAATGAATTGGCAAATTTATCATTCTGATTATGTGCCTAATATGGCAATATTTGTAACTAAGCTCAACCATTGTTTGTATGATATTTTAGGTAGATGGCAGTCAGGAGAGTGGGAAGTGAATATTCCAATGATTATCAGTAATCACTTACACCTTAAACCCATCGCTGATCAATTTAATATCCCTTTTTATCACCTACCAGTAACAAAAGAAAATAAAGTAGAAGCGGAAGCAGAGCAATTGGCTTTACTTAAAAAATATAAAGTAGATTTTGTAGTCTTGGCACGTTATATGCAGATATTATCATCAGACTTTATTAGCCATTACGATAACCGTGCGATTAATATTCACCACTCTTTCTTACCAGCGTTTCCAGGTGCAAAGCCTTATCACTCGGCACATAAACGAGGAGTAAAGATAATTGGGGCAACAAGTCATTATATAACAGAACACCTTGATGCAGGACCAATAATAGAACAAGAAATAGCAAGAGTAAATCATAATAACACAATTCAAGACCTAATGAGAAAAGGGAAGGATTTAGAAAAGTTGGTTTTATCTCGTGCTATTTATAATCATCTTCAACGAAAAGTGATGGTGTATAACAACAAAACAATAGTTTTTGATTAAATAATAGATAAAAAATGAGTCATTTAATAGCCCCTTCAGTACTTGCTTGTGATTTTGCTAATATTCAGAGTGAAATAGAAATGTTAAATAAAAGCAAGGCAGATTGGATTCATATAGATGTAATGGATGGAGCATTCGTCCCTAATATTTCATTTGGTATGCCAGTTATCCAAGCAATGAAAAAACATGCTAAAAAGCCATTAGATGTACACTTAATGATAGAGAAACCAGAAAATTATATTAGTGACTTCAAAAAAGTAGGGGCAGATATTATCACCATTCATTATGAAGCGTGTAATCATTTACATCGAGTGTTACAAATGATAAAAGCAGAAGGTTGTCAAGTAGGAGTAGCATTAAACCCTCATACTCCAGTAGACTTACTCGTATCTATTATCAATGAGATAGACTTAGTGTGTTTGATGTCGGTAAACCCAGGATTTGGGGGGCAATCATTTATAGAGTCTACCTACGACAAAGTGAAAGAATTAAAAGAAATCATTAAAAAAAATAACGCTACCACTAAAATTGAGATAGACGGCGGAGTTAAACAAAGCAATGCAAAAAAACTATTAGATGCAGGAGCAGATGTTCTTGTAGCAGGGAGCTTTGTTTTTAGTGCCGAAAACCCGATTGCTACAATTGCACAATTAAAATCAATATAAGATGAAAAAAATAATGTTTTCTAGCGTCTTATTGATGCTTACGCTAATAACTTTTGCGGGTAAAAAAGTAAGAGTAGGGTTAAGTATTGATAATATACTAACAGATAGATGGGTAGTAGAAGTTAAAATAATAGAAGATGGAATTAGAGCAAGAGGTGGAGAAGTTTTTGTCAAAACTGCCTTGGGGCGTTACGCACATCAACAAGAGCAAGTCCAAGAACTCATCCATACACATAAAATAGATGTTCTGATTTTAGTACCTGTAGATAAAGTGAAATCAGCATCTTTGGTAAGGTACGCACAAGAAGAAGGAGTGAGAGTAATTACTTACAGCAGGTCTGTAGAAGGTGTGAAAGCTAATGCAATGATTTCTTTTGCACCCAAAGAAATTGGAAAAAAACAAGCCCATTATGTAGCTGGAAAAACAAAAATTGGAAATGTTATTTTACTAGGAGGTCCTTTATCTGATTTTAACACACTTCAAATAGAAGCTGGGCAGAAAGAAGTATTTAAAAATTCCCCTGAAATTATATTGCACACTACCAATGTTTCTTCTTGGTCTAAAATGAAGGCTTATAAAGAAATGCAAAGACTTCACGAGTCAGGTTTAGACTCTGTAGAAGCAATTATCACAGGTAATGATTTACTCGCACAGGGAGTTATAGAGTATTTAGAAGAACACCATATCAAAGGGGTGATTGTAGTTGGTTTAGATGCTGAATTAGGGGCTTGTAGAAGAATCACTGAGGGTAAGCAAGCAATGACTATTTATTTAGACATTCATAAATCAGCCAATTGTGCTGTGGCAGTTGCCATGAACTTAGGCTTGAAACATCCTCATCACACGGTACACTTACAAGGTATAAAAAAAGAATACATAGACGGTGTAGAGACTTATTTGGTTTCTTCAACAGTAATTTCAGAAGAAAATTTAGCAGAAAAAATTGATGAGTTACACATATATACTCATCGAGAAGTATTTGGTAATTAGGATTTGGGGCTTCGTTCGGAGTGATTATTATTCAAGACATCAAATAATGTAAATCCTCACGTCGGGCTATTTGTTCCCAATCTTTTCGATGAAAAATCGGAAAGGATTTCCACGACTATCCCTAAGCCTTCTCTGATGCCATTTTAATTGTGAGGGTCGTGTATAATTACGATTGAATTATTTTTATTCTATCGATTTATACTAATACCAGTTTAACTATAATATGAGTCTAATTTAGATTGAATTGTTTTTTGCAA
>CAZEGV010000019.1:0-41390 GCA_964511645.1 uncultured Cytophagales bacterium | reverse complement strand
GAATGTGAAAAACAAACAAGATAATTGACGTAGATTATAGTCAATATGGTATTAACCACTCCTGCTAATGTGAATGAGATCGCTAATTTAGAAGAAGTACTAGATATACAGTTGATTTACCTGAAAACATTCCACTGAAAGCAGATAAAGGTTATCAGTCAAAGAAAAATGCATACCCAAAACTTACTTGAGGCTATGCGTTACACATTTATGGAGTCCTAGGGTAATTGCGTCTAATCACTCTATTTAACAAATAAAATCACGCTATTATTAACTCACTTTGAGTAAAAACATCGAATAGAAAAAGAGGGAAATAGTTGCAAGAATTTTGAAACGGTCTTATTATGTTATTTCACTTAATAAAAATCAAAAAAGGCAACAACAAAACAGTTGCGATTTTATAAAAAAAGAGCTTCTTTTTGAAGCTCTTAAAATATCAATCTACCAAAATTGTGCGGGAGGCGGATGATGTTGGTGATTAGGTATCCTGAGGCCAACAATTATCTCATGTGTTCCTGATGAATAAGTCTTAATATCTGTAGATGTAATATCATAAGCGTAGCCTAAATCTAACACTTTTTTGAGCGTTAAGCCCGCCATTGCTACTATTGCGTCTTCACGTCTATACGAAAATCCTGCCCAGTATTTATCGTCGTATCTTAATTTAGCATTAAAATCAAATGTTACTGGAGCATTTTGTACATATTTCACAACAAAGCTAGGCACTAAGAAGAAGTGCTCGGTAAGGTCTACTTTATAACCTGCTGTAAGCCAATGGTGGCGACTTAAAGCTCCTTTCGGCGTTGCATTAGTAGTAGCCTTTTCAATATTTTTATAAAAATCTACTTTATTGCCTAGTAACTGAAATGACGATATTCCAAAGTAATATTTTTTTGCATAACCCCAAATACCTACTGATACATCTGGTACAATTGTATTTTTAAAACTTGCTGCAAAAGGGTCAACACCACCTTGGGAATCAAATAACAATTCTTCTTGAGAAACGCTATATTGCTTCATTCCTGCAAATGCTCCCAAAGAAATAATTAAGCTTTTTGATACTGGTAGATGATAAGCATAAGAACCTTTTACTGCTAACACATTAAAAGGACCTATATTATCATTAGTTAATGATCCACCAACACCATGAAAAGCTATTTGATCAACTCCATCTAGTTTATTATCATGTTTACCAATAGGTGCATGCCCTGATAAGTACAAAGTCCTAGGTGTGGAATTAAATCTTGGGTCGAAATTAGTCCACTGTGTTCTATAACCCATTTTTAAATCGATGAAATCTTCAGTCCCCCCTTCTGCTGGGTTTACCAAATAATTGTTCTGCATATACATGCTGTAATGTTCTTGTTGCTGAGCAATGCTCAACAAACTACAACTTGCAGCGATAAGAGATATTATTATCTTTTTCATAGTTCTTTTACCTTTTCTCTTATTTCAAAATTGACACACTTCCCGTTTGAGGCTCATCACCACCTTCTGGGAAATTAACTATATAGAAATATGTTCCAAATGGAAGTTTTTCACCACTCATATTAGTCCCACTCCAATTATTCGCATAGTTATTATCACTATAAACTAAATTCCCCCATCTGTTAAATATTTGAACTTTCAACGGTCCGTATTTATCAGAATTTTCAATCTGCCAAGTATCATAGAATCCATCTGCATTAGGTGTAAACACCGTAGGTATAAACCAATCAAATCTTACATGTAATTTAGCTAGCACAGTATCCGTACAATAATCATTATGCGTTACCATTCCGTATGTAATATCATACTCTTTATCTCCTAATGACGGTACTGGTACATCACCTATTCCAAAATTGTTACCGAAATTACCTAAACTTGAAACAAGTGGTATAACCGCACTGTCTTCAATTTGTCCTGGTAGCCAATAAATAAACTCCCATCCAGTAGGGTTTGGGTTTGGATCAGTCACAGTGGGTGGTGGATTAATCAAACTATACCTTGTATCAAATAAGTCTATCGTACCCAAAGTAGGCTCGCCTACCAATTCATTGCTGTTACTAATTGTATAAGTACCACTTACCGATGCACCAATCTCTAACTTACCTCCTGGACGAATTGAAAATGGTAAGGCTATTGAATCTGCAAACTGGACAAAAGGGTCATAACAAAATTTTGGTGTTACTACTAGTTTTAATGAATCATCTTTATTTACCATATCAACAACTGCAAACGTAGTATCAGATATATAATTCCCATTATAGAACCATTGATACGAAATTAAACTATCTGGGGGAACTCCTCCTGTAACTTTCACAGTGTAAACTCCTGTATCACCTAAACAAACTGTTGGATCTACAATATGAAATTTGGCAAAATAACTAGTATCTACAAATATTTTTAGCGTTGCAATATCCGAAACATCACACGATGCGTTAAATGCCTCAACGATAATTTCTATTGTATCATTAAAGACATTAAACAAAGCAGCCGTAGTATCATTATTAATATCTAAGAAATTCACAGAAGAACTAGAAGACCAAGCAAGCGAATCTGCATTATTTGTTAATGCGATTAAATCATACTTAGAATTTGCACTCACTGAAGGACATACCTTATCTGGTGCAATAATACTAGTTATTGTTGGCGCACTTTTAATCGTTTTGGTACTAGATGTTGTTGTACTTATGCATGATGTGACATCATCTTCAAAATAAACAGACACGGAAAACGAATCAGAACCATTAATGACTTTAATTGAATCTTTATCACTAGAGGTAGAATATATCCCTATATTAGAAGACGAAGACCAGTTAGGGGTGATACCTGATACAAGAGGTGTTACTGTAAACACTGAAGTATCTCCTGGACAATCACCCCCAGATTCATGAATAATTGGATTAACTGGCACTGCACCTACAGTAACAATATTTACTTTTGTTGTATCTGCTGTAAGTGACGTACTTGATATTATCTCTAATGTAACATCTAAACTATCAGGAAGATTACTTGTATTTGTAATTATTGCAGTTACAATTGGATCATTTTTTGTTGATCCAGACACTAATGTTATATTAGATGGAAAAGTCCAAAGATACTGTGCTACTGTTGCATTTTGACCAGGATTAGAAGAAGTTCCATCAAAAACAATAGTATCACCCGAACAGAAATCAGGACCAGTTGTCGTGAAATCAGCACCTAGACCACAACCAATTAAATTTACTATTGTAGTAGACTGATTACTTTTACATGAATTTAAAGAAATCGCTTCTAACACAATACTTCCTTGATTTACTGTTGCGTCAAATGTAATTATGCCTAATGTATTGTCTATAACTACGTTTTCAACATTTAAAGTAGATACTGTATCATAAGTAAGAGAAGGGTCAAAATTATTTATTTTCAATGTATTTGACTTACTCGCACAAACAACATCCATAGTTGCAACCACATCAATTGTTCCAGTAGGCTCAACGGTAACATCAATAGAAGCCTCTGCACCCACACAACTATATTTATTAGTCTCTACTACCTTTACAGTATAATTACTTGTACCATTTATTGCTGTTGCACTATCACTGGTAGATGCTGACAATGTTGGATTATCTGACGTCCAAGCATAAGTAGAGTTTACATCGTAAGGATTCACTTTAAATGTAGCGCCTTTCCCTTCACAAATCTTAGCTGTATTAGTAAGAGTCAAGGTAGGTGGTAACGGATTAACTTTTATAACCTTTATTTTTATCTCTTTATCTGTTAAACCAGATGAGTTGGTGATAATCAACGTCACATCCTCTATAAGTTGTGTAGTACCTGTATTGGATACAGTAGCCTTAACTATCGCTTTATTTGTATTTCCTATCGGGGTTATACTTGATGGAAACGTCCAATTATAATTGGTAATTGTAGCACCATTACCCGCTACTGACGCAGAAGCATCAAAAGTAACGGTTGTACCAGAACAAGCATTTTGAGTAACTGTAAAACTCGCATTTAAACCACAACCTGTTGTAGTAACTGTTACCTTTACAGTACCACTTTTACAATTATTAGGCTTTGTCACTTCTTTAATAGTAAAATGACCATTACCAGTAAGGGCATCAAAGGTAATAATACCTGTTGCAGCATTAACTACAACATTAGCTACATTAGTAGGGTTAAGTACTGTATATATAGAAGTAGCATGTGGATTTAATATCTTTGTTGTATTCCCTGTACTATTACAAGCTACTGAAGTTGTAGTAGCTAAACTAATAACTGGGGTCGTTTCTGGTGTTGCAGTAACAGATACTTGAGTCCCCACACAACCGTATTTATTAGTCTCTACTACCGTTACAGTATATGGAGAAGTACCATTTGTAATTGATAATGAATCTGCATTTTTCACTTTTATGGTAGTTGTTGCAGTCCAAACATAATTAGAAGCAGCATCATAAGGTATTACCTTAAAGATAGCATCTTCTCCTTCACAAAATGATACCTTCTTATCAATACTAATTGTAGCTGGATTAGGGTTAATTGTAATATATGAGTTTTTCACCTCCTTATCTGTAAGAGGATCATTTGTTATAATCTGTAAAGATATATCAGCAATAATTGGTGTCGTACCCGTGTTGTTAGCAATAGTAGTAACAACTGAAGTACCACTTCCTGATACAATTGTAAAATCTGATGGAATTGTCCAGTTATACGTAACTATATTTGCCCCTGCTCCTGGATCAGATAAATCTGTAAAAATCACAGTGTCACCATGACAAATTTCGGTAATATCTGCTTCAAAATCAGCATTTAAACCACAACCAAGTGTTATAACATTTATTGTTACGCTAGCACTGGTACAACTATTAGGATTTGTAACCTCTTGAATTGTAAAACTACCATTTCCTGTCAAAGCATCAAAGATGATAGTTCCTGTTGGACCAATGATTACATTAGCCACATTAGTAGACGCAACAACAGTATATGTTGAGATAGGATTATAATTTGTAATCTTAATCTTATTACCAACACTGTTACATACAGCAGTTATAGAAGTTGCTATATTTATTACTGGATTTTTTTCAATAATTACATTAATCAAGGCCTCTGCACCCACACAACTATATTTATTAGTCTCTGTAACCTTTACGGTATAATTATTTGTACCATTTATTGCTGTTGCACTATCACTGGTTGATGATGCCGACAATGTTGGATTATCTGACGTCCACGCATAAGTAGAGTTTACATCGTAAGGATTCACTTTAAATGTAGCACCTTTCCCTTCACAAACCTTAGCTGTATTAGTAATTGTCAAGGTAGGTGGTAACGGATTAACTTTTATAACCTTTATTTTTACCTCTTTATCTGTTAAACCAGATGAGTTGGTGATAATCAACGTCACATCCTCTATAAGTTGTGTAGTACCTGTATTGGATACAGTAGCCTTAACTATCGCTTTATTTGTATTTCCTATCGGGGTTATACTTGATGGAAACGTCCAATTATAATTGGTAATTGTAGCACCATTACCCGCTACTGACGCAGAAGCATCAAAAGTAACGGTTGTACCAGAACAAGCATTTTGAGTAACTGTAAAACTCGCATTTAAACCACAACCTGTTGTAGTAACTGTTACCTTTACAGTACCACTTTTACAATTATTAGGCTTTGTCACTTCTTTAATAGTAAAATGACCATTACCAGTAAGGGCATCAAAGGTAATAATACCTGTTGCAGCATTAACTACAACATTAGCTACATTAGTAGGGTTAAGTACTGTATATATAGAAGTAGCATGTGGATTTAATATCTTTGTTGTATTCCCTGTACTATTACAAGCTACTGAAGTTGTAGTAGCTAAACTAATAACTGGGGTCGTTTCTGGACTTACATTAATAGAGGAAACTGTACCAACACAATGATGTTTATTTGTCTCTTGAACCGTTACAGTATATGAAGAAGGGCCATTTGTAATTGATAATGAATCTGCATTTTCAATCCCTTTGGTAACTGTTGCAGTCCAAACATAAGTAGAATTAGCATCATAAGGTGTTACCTTAAATATAGCATCCTCTCCTTCACAGACTTTAGCAGTATTAGTAATAGTCAAGGTAGGTGGTAATGGATTTACATTAATCACATTTACCTTCACCTCTTGGTCTGTCATAGAAATAGAATTAGTCACAATCAATTTAACATCCTCTATAAGTTGTGTAGTGCCTGTATTGGATACAGTAGCTGTAACTACTGCTTGGTTTGTGTTTCCTATTGGTGTTATACTTGATGGAAATGTCCAATTATAATTGGTGATTGTAGTACCAATACCCGAAAGTGAGGCTGAAGCATCAAAGGTAACTGTGGTGCCCGAACAAGCATTCTGAGTAACTGTGAAATCTGCATTTAAACCACAACCTTTTACATCCATGGTAGCTGAATTAGTATTAACGCAACCAAATTGATCTTTCACCTTCACGTTAATAGTAACATCAGATTGTGAAACATTTACTTTTATTTTATCACCATTCAAAGTGTTTGCAGCACCCGTAATCGTATACGTATTGTTTCCATTAAAATTTGTAATGTTAATGAGATTATCTTTTGAATTACAAGCTACATTTTGTGAAGTAGGACTTAAGTTAACCGTAGGATTAGGCTTAACTGTTACAGTTTTTGTAAAGATTGCACTCGTACAAGTTGCTGTACCATGTGTTTCTTTTACTATTACTTTAATATCAATATTACCTGTTGCATTGGGAAAATTAACCGTTACGTTTTCATTATTAACAGTACCATAAGAACCCGAAGAAAGTGTTTGCCAATTAATGCTAGAATAATTAGCAAGATTAGGATCATCCAATATATAAGCAACGCCAGATTCTCCTAAACACACATTATCTTTACCTTTTATTTGCCCTGTAATAGCAGGGTCATTATGTTCTGTAACCGTTACAGTAGCAGAAGTTCCTTGACAAGATACGTCCGAAGGAATAGTAGTACTGATTAGTTTCACTTTATAAGTACCCGAAGAAGTAACAGTATAAGTATTACTAGTTCCTGTTTGAAGTACATTATTAGCCGCATCCAAAAATTGATACGTAAATCCTGCCTGTACTCCTGCTGTAAGAATGACAGAACCCCCATCACAAAAATCAGTAGCAGAAGCTGTTAATGTAACTGCGGTAGGTGGATTACAAGTTTGTTGAAATAGCGTAGGAATAAAACTTGGAAGACCTCTATAGACACCTCCTGCACCACCACAAAAAGTTAAATAATCTTTTGTATAATGATTAGTAAGAGCATTAGGAACTTCTGGATTAACAATTGCAGAAATATTATTATCTGCTTGAGCACCTGCACTCGGTAATTCTGCTACATATATTTTTCCATCGGGTCCCATTTGAAGCCCCCAATAAGGACCAGTACTAGTTTTAGTATCAATTATTGTATTAGTTGATAATTCTATTTGTCCCATCCGTGCTGGTGTATTCAATGGTTGAGTAAAATATAAATAATCCCCATTAGCAGAAAACTCTAAACCATACGCCCACCAAATAGTACCCAAAGGGATAACCGTTTCATTAGAAATCAATCCTGTTGCGTTATTAAAATCACACACTGACACATTCCCTAAATCTGTACCTACGGCAATTTTATCCTGTTGAAAACTAGATTTTAGAACGCCTACACCTGGTATATTACCCGCGACATTAAAAGTACTCGTTGGAGCAGCGGAAATTCCCGCATCATTTAAACTATATACTGAAATTAAAGTAGTACGACCAGTAGGTATTATCACCCAATAACCATTACCTGTGGCATTAGAAATAACCGTAAGTCTTTCACCTGATGAACCTTGAATCACAGTGTTTTTTGATGATGCAACAATATCTCCTAAACCACCATTTAAAGTCATATCAACTATTGAGTATGCAATTTGCCGTGTACTTGTACCCGAACCCCCTATTCCATGCCCAACAGTAAACAAAAAATACTTACTTGGGTCATTTATGAATGGGACAGTAAAAGCTGATTGAGAACTTGATGGATCCCCTAGAAGTCCTATTCCATTTGGCATCAAATTATGATTTTTATCCCAAACTTTTATCCCATCCGAATAAAAAAGAAGCCCACCATTTTTATTAACCGTAGTAGACCCTTCTTCTGTATCTATAGTTTTGGGTGTAATACAACTTGGTGTTGGAGGGCTTGTTGTAAAATCAATTTTAACCGTTTTATTTCTCCCAAAAATCCATCTAGTTGCATTTTGTCCCTGTACAGATAACGTAATCAATCCAATTGACAATATTAATAAAAGCTTTTTCATACTTGTTTTGTTTTTACCTTAACTGTTAATATAAGTTACCGCTATAAAGTAACCCTATTTTCTTTTAACCTTTTTTATTTCTAAAATCTTAAACTCTACACGACGATTATATTTATGATCTTCATCAGAACATTTTACACCATTTGTACATTGATTCCTGATTTTTTCTTCTCCATAGCCCTTGGCTACAAATTGTGCGGCAGGCACACCATGCTTTACCAAATATTTAACAGTAGACTCCGCTCTACGCTGAGAAAGACTCTTGTTATATGTGGCAGATCCTCTTGCATCTGTATGAGCGGAAAGCTCTATTACTATATTAGTATGTTTTTTCATAATAGACACTAATTGCTCTAACTTAGGGGTAGACTCTGGCAGTAAAGTAGCCTTGTTATAAGCAAAGAAAATATCTTCTATTTCAAATTTAATATCTTCTTCCAAAGGTTGTAACTTGAAAGTATCTAATCGTGACTCCCAACCAACTAGGTCAACAATTACAATTTTAGTCATTCCTTCCAAATAATCATGATTACTAGCTGTCACCATATAATTCTTACCCCCTTTAAGTATTATCTCAAAACTAGGGGTACTTGTTTTATCTGTATTCTTCTCAAAAACCATTGTACTGTCAGGTAATTGTATAATATCAATACGTGCGGAAATTCTTTTGCCTGTCTTAGCGTTTATTACAATCCCACTATATGTCAATTCTGGTGCTTTTTCTAAGAATACATCAAGTGTTTTCTCTTCATACTTTTTTAACTGGCTTGCATCTACGATAATTCTCTTATCCTTATAATGAGGCGCTGAAAAAGTCAACTCATACTTTTCTCCAATCGGCATTTGTACTTCATAACCTTTAGTTGTGTCTGCGTCATCGCTTGTAACAAATGCTCCATTTTTAATCTTATGCACTTCCATATGCCCCTCTATATGTTTTTTTGTATCATCATCATGAACAAATCCTGATAAAACAAGAATTTTAGGCTTCGCTGCTTCTTTCAATTTAATTCTAACAATATCTGAATGTTCCGCTCCATCTGAACCCGAAAAATGATGTGCTAAATACGAATATTCACCTTTAAGAGGGATTGTAAAATAAAACTCATTGTCTGGAGTATTAAAAGGCACTCCCATATTTACAGGTTTAGACCAATTAGTCCAAGTAGAGTCAAGACGCTCTGTTTTGTATATATCTAATCCACCAACGCTATTAGGATGCCCATTACTAGAGAAGTAAAGAGTTTTACCATCAGAAGCCATAAATGCAGTTGCTTCACTATTAATAGTATTAAGTGTAGGTCCTAAGTTTTTAGGCTTAGACCAATGAATCCCATCTTGAGAGAAAGCAACAAATAAATCCTGAAGACCTATCGACTCCTTATCATGTACTGCCAATATCATAGTGGTTGCATCGTTATTAACAAACATAGAATACTGTGCATCATTATGAAAATGAATATGTAAAGGCTTAGGAAATGACCATTTTCCTTTTTTACGTGTAGAATATGAAATTCCTTTTGTAGTTAATCCATTCTTAAGATATTGCCCAGTAAGGATTAACATATTCCCATCTTTTACTACTGCCTGAACAGAGTTGGCTGCATTTCCATTAAGTGGTTTACCTAAATCTTCTGCTTTTGACCAACTACTATCTTTTTTATTATAATGTGAGACATATATATCGCTATGAAATGCTTGATGTTTTTTTCCGTGGTGGAAAGTACTATCTACTTTAAAAAAATAAAGTGAATTTCCATCTGGAGAAATAATCGATCCTGATTCAATATGATTTGAGTTGATATTTTCTCCTAGATTTTCTACCTTATATAGATTATCTTCGGCATCTCTTACAATTGTATCATGATCATACACATAATGGTTTAACTTTTGTCCAAACAAAGACACTCCTCCCATAAGCATCGAAAGAGCAACTAAAATAATTCTTTTTTTCATAACCATACCTCTAAAGCTAAAGTGATTTTTGACAAACCACGCCTTTTAATCGATTAAAACCAAACAATTCTATACAAAAAAAGCTAAATATTCAAATAATAGTCCTAATCTTCTTCTGTTTGCCCCCCTCACCTACTTAAACTATAGTTTTTTTACATAAAATCTTCAAAGAAAACAAGCTCTTTTCCCGTAATAGCGACAATATCATACTGCACAAAACCCAACCAATTATTAGCCTCCATATAAGCAATAGCACCTTGACTAATCATCTCTTCTTTTTTGCTATTAACAGCGGATTCAGGATGTCCAAAATCATTATTTTTTCGATATTTCACTTCTACTATATGTAGCACATTTTCATGCTTAGCGATAATGTCAATTTCAGACCTTTTGTAGCGATAATTTCTTTCTAAAACCTGATAACCTTTGGTTCTTAAAAAGTCAACCGCTTTATCTTCTGCCTCATCCCCTATTTGCTTGGTTGGTTTCACTTCCCTCTTAAAACTTGAGCAATCTGTATCCACCTAGGTGTTTTAGAGATTTGAAAATACGGAATTTGTTCAGCACCAAAAGACCTAAAGAACCGTGCGACTCCTTTTAACATACTTCCTTCAAAATCAAATTTTAATCCCTTCTCATTAGCCAACAATATTCCTTTCCAGAGCAAAAAAGACATTGCACCGCTATTTTTATACGCTTTATTGGCACTTCCTCCCATATAATATAAGGTGGAGTTATCCCACAAAAACCACGAAGAGGCGATTATACTATTGTTTTCATACGCTGACAATATCACTCCTTGCTTTCTCTTCTCAGATGCTTCTGCAAGGTCAAAAAATACATCTTTCTTAAAAGGTACCTTCCCTGCAAATAGACCTTCGTTTACCAACCAGTAATGCTCTTTATCATTACTTATTTTTACATTTATCGTTTTCTCTGCTTTTCTTATTTCCCTTCTAATATTATCAGACAAGCCTTTCCATAACTCATCTTCTGTTTGTCCTGAAGCATTAAGGTGATAAGTGTACTTTGTTGTCTGCTCATACTTATACCAAAATAAAGGTAACCAATTTGTATAAATAGTTTCAAATCCTTGCTCCATCCACCTATGTGCTGGTAATTTTGCTATTAAATCTTCAGTCACTTTTTGCTCATGACTTTGTTTTTTTCCTTCTTTTTGTCCTTTCGGATAAAAAAATTTCAAACCCAAATACTTTGTTAAATCAGGGTTCCCCATTTTAGTCACTCCCTTTAGCCTACACCAAGAATAAACCCAAACACCATAAATATCATTTCCTTTTTCATACAAAACAACACCCCAAGTATCTTTAGCAACAATATCTAGCCACCAAGGCTGAAAGAAGATCGCTAAACTCAGTTTATCCGATTCTTTTCTATATTTTTCTATATTTTCTTTAATCTTAATCAAAAGTATATCCTACAATAATTTGATGTTGACTTCCTAATGTCTTTTGATAGGATTGATTAGCACCAAAAGTATATTGAATCTCCACCTTATCCTGACTATACCCCAAATAAGTATACCAAGCAAAATGAGATCGTTTACCTAGGTCTTTCCCCCACTCCATCCCAAATGTTATTTTTCCTGCAAACCCTTGGTACTGATCCAGTACTAATTGAGAAGCTAAAGAAATATTTTTCTTATCTAAGAATTGCCCATAAGTTATCGCATCCAAATACACACCACCTTTTTCATCTTGAGCACTTAGGTCAAATCGGTAAGAACTAATTATACTAGCTCCAATAGGTGTAATGTTTTTTTCTTGATTATAAGTCCACTGAGGCTTATTAAGGTGCAATGCAGAGAAGCCTAATTGAAACCTATTATTCTTCCATAGTACTGATGCATTTACATCAAATGCCATTTGACTTGCTGTAGTAATCTTTTCGCTACTATTATTAATCTCGTTTGACAATACAGAAAATTGATCTGCAAATAAATAACTATTTTGTAATTTTGACAAAACAAGACCTGCCTGAATTCCCCAGTAAATACTGCTCTCTGGATTTACTTCTAATTCATAAACATAATGACCTGCCAAACTAGTAGTAGAAACAGACGCTATTTGTTTATGAGACACAAATATGCCAAAGTTATTTTTTGTTGTTTTAAAATCTACCAACAAATCATATGCTGTAAAACTGGCTGGAATTTTACTGTGAATGTTTTTTACAGAAAATAAAGCTTGCCCATCAAACCGTCCTAGTATAGCAATATTAAACCTAGTCTTAGAAAGAGTATTATTGAGCCTTTGTCCGAAGAGACTCATAGACATAAAACAAGATAAAATCACTAGTATTTTCTTCACCAAACAAATATACTCTTTTTATTTTAAATTTATTTTTAACAAAGCCCTGTTTTTATAACTGGAATAGCATAACTTTGTGCCCCATAGGTCATATGCTCATGGAAAACGTTAAATACATCTTTGTAACAGGGGGAGTTACCTCCTCTTTAGGGAAAGGAATCGTCTCTGCTTCACTCGCAAAACTACTACAAGCGAGGGGATTTTCGGTTACAATTCAAAAGCTAGATCCTTATATCAACATTGATCCAGGAACATTAAACCCCTACGAACATGGTGAATGTTTTGTGACTGATGATGGTGCAGAAACTGACCTAGACTTAGGACATTACGAGCGATTTTTAGGTATATCTACTTCTCAAGCCAATAATGTAACTACTGGAAAAATATATCACTCTGTTATTTCTAAAGAGAGAGCTGGAGAATATCTTGGTAAAACAGTACAAGTAGTACCTCATATCACCAATGAGATAAAAAGAAATATTACAATTTTAGGAGAAACTGGTGATTACGATATCATCATCACCGAAATTGGTGGTTGTGTGGGAGATATTGAGTCACTACCCTTTATTGAAGCCATTCGCCAATTCAAATGGGAATCAAAACCTGAAAACTTTTTAAACATACACTTAACACTTGTTCCCTACTTAAAAGCGGCAGGAGAATTAAAAACAAAACCTACCCAACATTCTGTAAGAGCCTTATCCGAAGCAGGAATCCAGCCAGACATCTTAGTTTGCCGTTCGGAGATGGAAATCCCATCTCAGATGAGAGAAAAAATAGCTCTTTTTTGTAACGTCCGTAAAGAAGCCGTTATCAGCTCTACTGATGCCGAAACAATATACGATGTTCCTTTACTCATGAAGGAACAGAAACTAGATGAAATAGTTTTAAAGCGTTTAGCACTATCTTCTAATCAAGATACAAAACTTGAACGTTGGAAAGCCTTTTTACATAAGTTCAAAAACCCTAAGCACTCGATAACAATCGGGCTTGTGGGTAAATACGTAGCATTACACGATGCTTACAAATCTATTGTAGAGTCTTTCATTCATGCCGGAGCTCACAATGAGTGTACGGTTAATATCAAATGGATATTATCGGATGACTTAACAGAAAAAAACATCCCAGAAGTCTTAAAAGAATTAGACGGAATACTTGTAGCACCTGGTTTTGGAGAACGAGGAATTAAGGGAAAAATAGCCACTATACAATACGCTAGAGAAAACAAAATTCCTTTTTTCGGGATATGTTTAGGTATGCAATGTGCGGTAATTGAGTTTGCTCGCAATGTATTAAACTTACCTGATGCGGCATCTACCGAGCAAAACCCCGATACTCCTCATCCTGTAATAGACCTGATGGAAGATCAAAAAACAGTAACTAAAAAAGGTGGCACAATGCGTTTGGGAGAATACGAATGTACACTTAAGAAAGATTCTTTAGCATACAAAGCGTACGGAACTGACTCAATAAAAGAAAGACACCGTCACAGATTTGAATTTAACGGTGATTACTTAAAACAATACGAAGAAAAAGGAATGATTGCGTCAGGAGTTAACCCTAATAATAACTTGGTAGAAGTAGTAGAAATACCTAATCATCCTTTCTTTGTGGCTACACAATATCACCCAGAATATAAAAGCAGAGTACTAACCCCACACCCTTTATTTATATCATTTGTAGAGGCTGCACTAAACCATTCCAAAAAGAAATAAAACATAATGGATAAGAATCAAAAAATTGCTTTTATGATAATCGGAGTAATCCTCATTGGATACTCTCTTATATTTAAGCCAGAAGCCAGCTCAGAAGAGGGTGAAAATAGCGCTGACACAACAGTAACAGTCACAAATCCAGAGGCAAAGACAGACTCGATAACACCTATTAATCCTGTAATAGACAGTTCTAAAACAGTTGCAACTACTGAAAAAACTTACTTAGTAGAAACGGAAGAGTTGAAAATCACCTTCAGTTCAATCGGCGGAAAAATAAAAGCCGTAGAATTAAAAAACTTCAAAACTCACGACTCTCTCCCTTTAATTTTGTTTGACGAACTTTCAGCACAGCTTGAAGTCAATATAAATAACAACACACTTGCCTCACAAAACTTTACGAGTACTTTATCTGATAAAAACACCGTTTCTGAAGATGAATTAATCGCTATATTTTCTGGTAATGGCATCACTCAAACCTACACAATTCCTAGTAAAGGATTTCAAATCAAATACAAAATAAATGGTGTAAAAGGATCTTCAGCAAGCTATAACTGGACAGAATCATACAAACAAGTAGAAGAAGACCTAACACTTAGTTACCAAAAATCAGGGATTAACTACTACACTACCGAAGGTGAGTTTGATGACTACGGAACGGGGAAAAGTGACGAAGACTTAGAAACAATAGAAGGAAAAATAAAATGGATTAGTAACAAACAACGCTTTTTTAGTAGCGCTATAATTGCCGACCAAAACATCCAAAACCTTAACGTAAAATCAAATGTAAAAGGCTGTACAGAAGGAACTTTCAAGAAAGTGAAATCCACCTTTAAAATCCCTGCCGTAAACGGTCAAGTAGCTTATACTTACTACTTTGGACCTAATGACTACGACATCCTAAAAGAAGTTACAGAAGGATTCAAACGAAATATTACACTGGGATGGGGAATATTTAGATGGATGAATGAAGGAGTAGTTATTCCTATTTTCAAATTCTTAACAACATACATATCAAACTACGGATTAGCTATTTTGGCATTAGTATTCATCATCAAAATGCTACTACTACCTATCGCTTATCGCTCGTACCTATCAATGGCGAAGATGAAGGAACTAAAACCCGAATTGGACGCTCTAAAAGCCAAACACGGAGATGACCAAATGGCTTCTCAACAATCCTCAATGGCACTTTACAAAGAAGTAGGCGTTAATCCAATGGCAGGATGTATTCCACCATTACTACAAATGCCTGTATTACTAGCTCTTTTTCAATTCTTCCCTAACTGGTTTGCATTCAGACAAGAAGCGTTTTTGTTTGCACATGACTTATCTACCAGTGACAGGATAATTACTTTCCCAGCTATATTTGGTGGATTTGATCACATCAGTATTTTTACATTATTGATGACTTTATCTACACTAGCCTACACTTATTATAACAACAAATTCACCTCATCAGCACAAATGCAAGGACCAATGAAAACAATGACATACCTTATGCCATTGGTGTTTTTCTTTATGTTGAACAGTTATTCGGCAGGGTTAACCTTCTATTACTTTGTGTCTAATATAATCACAATTGCACAGCAAAATATAGCTACAAGATTTATAGACAAGGACAAGATTCGTCAGAAAATGGACGAAAACAAAAAAAATCGTAAAGATGGAACTGCAAAGAAATCTATAACAGAAAGATTTGCGGATAAAGCTCGCCAAAAGATGGACGAGGTAGAACAAAACAATAAAAAAAGATAATGTTATGTGGGCATTAATTGGGACAATAATTATCGGTGGAATTGCAGGTTGGATAGCAGGTGAAGTTTACAAAGGTGACGGATTTGGCGTTATCAAAAATGTATTACTTGGTATTGCAGGTGGTTTTTTAGGTGACTTTATCTTTAGAATATTAGGAATAGGTGGTAGCGACAACCTAATTATAGAATTGCTTACTAGCTTTGGTGGTGCGGTACTTATCTTATTTATTGTAAAAAAAGTAAGGGCAATGAAAATGTAGGAGATTCCCTCACTCGCTAAAAACTCATGAGGTCGGGCTATACGCTATATCTTTTTTTGTTTTTTTTATATCACGTTCAACTTGTCGAAACACAGAATAAAAAAAACAAAAAAAGGATGTCGCTTCTATCCCTAATCCTCACAAAATTTATTTCGTAAATTTTATAAAACAAGACCCAAAGTCATTTTTTGATTTTGGGTCTTTTAGTTTAGGGATTGACGTGGAAATCCTTTACCTTTTTGTATTTTTTGTACTTCGACAAGCACAACAATGACAAAATATAAAAATTGGGAACAAAAAGCCCGACCGTAGTTGCGAAAGAGCAGTATGAGTAAAGCAAAGGGGAAATCCCAATATTTTTATACCAAAATCATAAGAGACAATAATTCTTTTTTTATCTTACAAGAATGAATATTCAGCTCAATAAGCTCATCCCTACTCCACTCGCCGATAGTATAAACCCAAATTCAGGGGTTTGGAATAAAGAAGTTATTTTCTCACAAGGAAAAACTTACCTCATAGACGCTAGGTCAGGGAAAGGAAAATCTACCTTTATCCACTCTCTATACGGGATTAGACGAGATTATACAGGGACAATTTCTATTGAAGACAGAAAATTAAAAAAATATGAGAAAGATGAATTAGCTACGTTAAGGCAATCCCATTTATCTATTGTTTTTCAAGATTTACGACTTTTTCCACACCTTACTGCTAGCGAGAATATAAAAATAAATTCACTTCTTGCCCACTCTACGATGGCAAATAAACTTCCAGAAATTTATACCCGATTACAAATCAGTCATCTCGTTGACAAACCCGCAGGGTTATTGTCTTATGGAGAGCAACAGCGTTTTGCTATTGTTCGTGCTATTACTCAACCTTTTGACTGGCTACTATTGGATGAGCCTTTTGCACATTTGGATAAAGAAAATACTTTAGCAGCTTATCAACTGATTCAAGAAGCAGTAAAAATCAATCAAGCAGGTTTAATCCTTACGTCTCTAGGTGAAGATGCTTTTATTTCATACGACTACAAACTAAACTTATAAGATGACTGCACTTTTCGGAAAGTTATTTAATCAAAAAATTGGGCCTAAAAGGATGATTACCTCTATTTTAGGCTTTATTATCGGGCTTAGCATCACGCTAATTGCCTGCGAGTCAATCATCAAAATTAATAGTGTACTCAATAATGCTAAAGATGCTAACTATCTGATAATCAATAAAAAAATTAATTTATTTAGTAATACACTATTTAACAAAAAACCTTCTTTTAGCGATAAAGAAATCAAAAGTTTAGCCAATCAATCATTTACAAAAAAAGTAGCTGCCATAACATCTAGCCAGTATAAAATCAGGGCCACATCCAAGTCCTTAAATTTCAGCACCGATTTATTTTTTGAATCTGTACCTAATGACATGATTGATGTTTACTCTTATAAGTTCAGGTGGAGAGAAGATGATGAAATTGTTCCTATCATTATCCCTAGAGAGTTTTTACATCTTTATAATTTTGGTTTTGCTCAAAGTCAAGGCACTAGAACGATTCCTGCATCACTCGTCAAAACCATTACCGTAAACTTACGCTTACGTAATGATAAAGGAGGCGAGAAGCATTACAAAGCAAAAATTGTAGGCTTATCTGACAGGCTTCCTACTATCTTAGCACCACAAAGTTTCAATGAATATATCAATAATAATTTTGCTAATAAAAAGCATCCGAAAACAACTCGTTTGTTAATTAGCGTAACTAATCCTAGTGACCCTCACTTCTTGAAGTACCTCAAAAAGAACCATTACGAAGCTAATAACGACAAACTGCAATCAGGAAAAGTGGCACTAATTGTCAACATTCTATCAGGAATATTATTATTTTTTGGTCTTATATTTATCCTATTATCTATTGTAAATATTATGCTCACATTCAACCTTATTATTACTAAATCACAAGAAGATATAAAGCTACTACTTGAGATTGGTTACACCCCAAAGCATATCACACAATACTTTTACAAGTATTTAAGCATCATTTTATTAACGCAGGCAGTATGCAGTATTGTAACGTTCTTAATCATTAATCACTACATGAGTAGCAAACTCACATCCTTAGGCTACAACACTCATTCTTATATTTCTATAGTAACTATAGCTATTCTTATTTTTATAAGTCTAGGCACAGCTTATAAATTTCGTTCTGAAATTAAAAAAATAATTAATCAGTTTTATCTAGAAAAATGATAGTCACTAATATTAATTGAGTCATCACAAAAATCGTACTCGTGACTTTGATTGGATGCAATGATTTTAATCTCTGACTTATTTACTTGTATGAGCTCACGGTACCAATCTACTCCTTCTGTATCTAAGTTCACTGTTGGCTCATCCAATAGTAGTATAGGACGCTGAGCATACAACCCTGACACTATTTTGACCCGTTGTTTCATCCCGCTAGAGAAGTCACTAATTTTTCGACTATAAATTCCTTTTTTGAATGGTAGAACAGACTTAATCTCTTCTATAAGACTCTTATCTAATTGAAGCATTTTAATATGAAACACCAAAAACTCACTTAATGTCATCTCTTCTATTAACTCTTGGTAAGGAGCTACAAAGGAAATGAATTGATGTAATTCTTCTGCTTTATGCTTTTTGTTGTTAAAGTCAAATAAAATATTTCCTTGAGAGTTAGACTCTATTCCTGATAAAACTTTAAGTAGAGTAGACTTCCCTGATCCGTTAGAACCTATTAAAGCGTAAGACTTATTTTTTTCAAAAGTATAATTAAGGTTTTTAAAAATCCACTCATAGCGGTATCTTTTTCCTATATTATTTACTACGAGCATTTATATTACTTGCTAGAATAACCTCTCATAATTCCTCTAGACGAATTACGGATAAATTTAAGAATAATATCTCGTTCAAAAGTTGGGGACATTTCTAGCTCTACCAATTCTACTGCCTTGGTATTGTTCACACCACTCATATAAATACGGCGGTATATTTCTTGAATTTCACTGATTTTATCATTACTGAACTCTCTACGTCTCAAGCCTACAGAGTTCACACCTGCATAACTCACAGGATCTCTACCTGCTTTTGTATAAGGTGGCACATCTTTCCTTACTAAGGACCCTCCACTCACCATTGCGTGCGTACCAATTTTTACAAATTGATGTACAGCAGAAGTACCGCCTATAATTGCCCAATCATCTATTTCTACATGTCCTCCTAGTTGTATTGAATTTACCAAAATAACATGATTACCGATTATACAATCATGAGCTACATGTACGTAAGCCATAATTAAGCAATTATCACCAATTTTAGTGACAAACTTATCTTTTGTACCCCTACTTATCGTTACACATTCTCTAATGATTGTGTTGTTACCAATCTCACAAAGAGTATCTTCACCTTCAAATTTTAAATCTTGAGGAACAGATGACACTACTGCACCAGGAAATATTTTACAGTTTTTCCCAATTCTCGCACCCGACATAATAACAGCATTGGAACCAATCCAACTGCCTTCTCCTATTTCTACATTCTTATGGATAGTAGCAAAAGGTTCAATAACTACATTTTCGGCTACTTTTGCTTGAGGGTGTATATATGCAAGTGGTTGATTCATCTTTTATTGTTTTTTTGTAATACTGGCGAGAATTTCGGCTTCACAGACTACAGTATCTCCTACGTAAGCAGTCCCTAACATATTAACCAACCCTCTTCTTATCGGTCTCAATAAATCACATTTAATGATAATGGTATCGCCTGGCACAACCATTTTTCTAAATTTAGCTTTTTCTATTCCCATAAAATACGTCCAATAATTATCAGGGTCTGGAACTGTACTCAAAGCAAAAACCCCTCCTACCTGAGCGATAGTCTCTAATAATAAAACCCCAGGAAAAACAGGGTTTTCAGGAAAATGTCCTGTAAATTGAGGTTCATTAATCGTAACATTCTTAACACCAATAACAGATTTATCATCTAAATGAACGATCTTATCTACCAATCTAAATGGTGCTTGATGAGGTAAAGCTTTATAAATATCTACAGAATTAAATAACGGTGGTTTTGTTAAATCAATTTTAGGAGCCGATTTTTTCTTCTTCATCATTTCCTTTTTTATCAACTTAGCTAGCTCAATATTGGCTTTATGACCAGGCCTTGCAGCAAAGACATTTCCTCTAATCGGCTTACCAATTAAAGCCAAATCACCTATCACATCTAATAATTTATGACGAGTAGGTTCATCTTTACATCTTAGTTCAGAATTATTTAAGTAGCCTTTACTATCTACTTTGATATCTGGTTTGTTAAATATTTTTTTTAACTCTTCTAATTTTTCTGGGCTGATTTTATCCTCTACAAAAACAATAGCGTTATCAAGATCTCCACCCCTTACTAATCCTGCTTTATACAAAGACTCTATCTCATGCAAAAAACAAAAAGTCCTACAATTAGAAAAATTTTCAACAAACTCAGAAATATGATTCATTGAAGCGTGTTGAGTATTGATTACAGAAGAATTATAATCGGTCATAACAGCAATCCGATATTCATCAGATGGCGTTATAGTTAACTCTACGTTACGTCCCTCTTCTTTGTAGATAATTGGCTTATCAATGTCATAATATTCTCTAAGAAAATTCTGTTCTACAATTTCAGCTTTTTGTAATGCACTAATAAAGTCAATAGCACTACCATCCATGATAGGCACTTCAACGTTATTAAGATCTATAATAATATTATCAATTTCCAACCCTACCAAAGCAGCTAAAACATGCTCACAAGTAGATATTTTGGCATTATTTTGTTCTAATGTAGTCCCTCTAGAAGTATCTACTACATTGTTCACATCAGCATCTATAATTGGTTGTCCTTCTAAATCAGACCTACAAAACTTAATGCCTGAATTAGCTTCTCCTGGCTTAAAAGTCAGTATAACCTCTTCTCCTGTGTGTAAACCTTTTCCGCTAAGACTTACTTCTTTCTTGATTGTTTGTTGTCTATGAAGCATTTCTATTCTTCTGAATTCAATCCCAAAGTTACTATTTTTTCTTTCAAATCCTTAATCTCTTTATCTATACTCGGTAATTTCTTGAAAATTGTATAAGCCCTAAGCCAATCCATCAAGCCAATTGCTGGACTTCCAAAGTATGATTCACCCTCATTTTTGGGTGGTGTCATAATTCCTGACTGAGCTCCTATACTAGTTTTATTCGGTATATTAACATGTCCTGCAATTCCTACTTGCCCACCTACTATACAGTGATTTCCGATTTTAGAAGATCCCGAAAATCCTGCCTGAGCAGCAATTACTGTATGCTCTCCAACTTCTACGTTGTGAGCTATTTGTACTAGATTATCAAGTTTAGCACCTTTTTTGATAATAGTAGACCCCATAGTCGCACAGTCAATCACACTATTAGCACCAATACTTACATTATCTTCTATAATTACATTTCCAATTTGAGGAACTGATTTGTATTCACCATTTTCTTGAGGGGCAAAACCAAAACCATCACTACCTATTACTACATTTGCCTGCACAACACAATTAGCACCAATTTTAGTATCTGAATAAATTTTAACTCCTGAATAGATAATGGTATTATCCCCTATCGTTACATTCTCACCTATATACACATGAGGAAAAATCTTCACATTATCGCCTATTTCACAGTTTTGATCTACATAACTAAAAGCACCTAAGTAAGGATTAGATCCAATAGTTGAAGAATCGTCAAATGAAGACAGTTGTTCAATACCTACTTTAGACATTAGTTTCATCTTGCTATACTCAGTCAACAATGCCGTAAAAGACGAATAAGGGTCTTCAACTTTTATAAGACTTGCATTAACAGCCTTCTTTGGAAAAAAATCATTAGCAACAATTACAGCTGAAGCATTAGTCGTATAAATATGTTGCTCATACTTTGGGTTAGCCAAAAATGCTATATCTCCCCTCTGAGCCGACTCTATTTTGCCAACAGAATTAACCTCTACATCACTATTCCCTTCTACTGTACCACCAATCAAAATGGCTATGTCTTTTATTTTAAACTGCATATTTTTATTAAGAGTTCTACAAATATAAGCTTTTAGGGGAGCATAAATAGTATTTTTTAACAATTTTACTCAAGGCTTTTATATTAGGCAAATCTGAAGCCTCTGCTACATCTTCTAAATCACCATTTTTTTTCTTGATAAAGATATTATCATCATGAGAAATATATGCCTTATTAGTAATCTCTCCAACTGCATAAAGGTATTTAACTTCACTTAATGAAACCCTCATTTTTTTTCTTAATAATTTTTCGGTTGACAAAATTTCATCGCTTTCAATTGGCTCATCTTGTAAAGTTATTTTGAAAAAATTACGATTAAGTAATGACTGCGACAAAAAAGAAAGTACCATATCTTCATTTTTCTTCCATATTTTAATCGCCGCCCAAACATCATGGTCATCCAAGGCAGTAAAAGACAACAAAGCTTCTTCTGACCCTTTCAGGCTTTTAATATCATACGATTTTGTAAGAAACAACAACAACTCATCTGTACAAGTCAAAGATATACCTTCCTTAATTAAACACTTTGCTCGTTTAAAGAGCATAATCAACATTTGTTCTGCTACAATAGATGTTTTATGGTGGTAAACTTGCCAATACATCAGCCTACGTGCATTCAAAAAATTCTCTACACTATATATCCCCTTTTCTTCAATTACTAGCTTGTCTTCTACCACATCCATCATTTTAATAATTCGGCTAGCTCCAATAGTACCTTCGGACACTCCAGTAAAAAAACAATCTCGTTGCAAATAATCTAACCTATCTATATCTAGCTGACTAGAAACCAACTGATGAAAAAACAAACGTGAGTAGCCATTAGTAAAAATCTGAATCCCTAAATCTAGCCGACCATCAAACTCAATATTTAGTTCATTCATCAAAAGCAGTGAAATCTCTTCATGATGAACTCCTTCCAAAATACAAGATTCCAAAGTATGAGAGAAAGGACCATGACCAATATCATGTAACAATATCGCTATTTGTGCCGCTTCGTATTCTTCATCCGAGACACTATGCCCCTTAGTTTTAATATGAGTCAAAGCCTGCCCCATCAGATGCATTGCCCCTAAAGCATGATGAAACCTTGTATGTAACGCACCCGGATAAACATAATCTGTAAGCCCCAATTGTTTTATCCTCCGCAGTCTTTGAAAGTAAGGATGTTCAACAATATCAAAAATCAATTCACTACTAATAGTAATAAAACCATAAACAGGGTCATTAAATATTTTTTTCTTATTCAAAATTTTTTACTTTCTAGAGCGTTACAGATTCAAAGACATTGAAGATATGCAAAGATATACTATTTTATGGGCAGATGATGAAATTAATTTACTAAAAGCCCACATCATGTTTTTAGAGTCTAAAGGCTATGACGTAAGCCCTGTAAACAGCGGAGTGGAAGCTTTAGAAGAAATTAAAAAGAAAAATTTTGATTGTGTTTTTTTAGACGAAAACATGCCAGGAATGCCAGGATTAGCAGTATTATCCGAAATAAAAATCATCAAGCCCTCATTACCTGTTATCATGATTACCAAAAGTGAGGAGGAACACATTATGGAAGAAGCTATCGGATCAAAGATTGCAGACTACCTCATCAAGCCCATCAATCCCAACCAGATATTGATGTCTCTCAAAAAAGTATTGCACAACAACCAAATTGTATCTGAAAAGATAAATGCTAAATATCGAGATGATTTTATGGAGTTATCTTCTCGATATAATGACTGTAAAAACTTTGAAGATTGGGTAGATATTTACAAGACGCTAGTCCGTTACGACTTAGACATAGAGCGTACAGACCAAAAAAGCATGAAAGAAGTTTTTCTTTCTCAAAAAAAAGAAGCCAATGCTAACTTCTCATCATTTATCGCCAACGAATACCCCAAGTGGTTTGATTCTGAAGAAAACAGACCAATGCTATCACACGAAATAATTCGAAAAAAAACCTACAACCTACTCAAAAAAGGAGAAAAAGTGTTTTTCATCCTAGTCGATAACTTGCGATATGACCAATGGCTAGAGCTTCAACCATATATTACCAAATATATGAAAGTAGAAAAAGAAGAAGTTTATAGTGCCTTATTGCCCACGACCACAGCTTACGCACGCAACTCAATATTCTCTGGGCTACTACCAATCGACATCGTAAAACAACACAGAAGCTACTGGACTTATGAAGACGAAGAAGGTAGTAAAAACCAATTTGAAGGCGAACTCTTGGGAGAACAATTAAAAAGATTAAGGCTAGACCTTCCCTACTCTTTCAACAAAATATTTAGCAACGAGCAAGGCAAACAATATGTCAGCACATTAAAAAATCTTGAAAAAAACAATCTAAATGCAGTTGTATTCAACTTTGTAGACATGCTCTCTCACGCCCGAACAGATATGGCAATGATTAGAGAACTAGCCAGTGATGACGCTGCTTATCGCTCACTCACCAAATCTTGGTTTGAGCACTCACCATTGTTTGACTTAATAAAAGAACTGTCCAAAACAGATTATAAAATCATCCTTACCACCGATCATGGAACAGTAAAAGTAGACAAACCTATTAAAATAATTGGAGACCGAAAGACGACTACCAATCTTCGTTATAAAGCAGGAAAAAGCCTAAGTTTTTCATCTAAAGATGCAGTTGTGTTTAACGACCCATCCAAAATCGGGCTACCCAGCCGAAACGTATCCACAAGGTATGTATTTGCCAAAGAAGACTATTTCTTCGCTTACCCCAACAACTATAACCACTATGTCAAATACTACACAGACACCTTTCAGCATGGAGGAATCTCTTTAGAAGAAATGATTTGTCCTCTAATTACAATGTCTAAAAAATAATTTGGGCGTGACCTTACTCTCCTGAAAAAGGAAAGTAAGGTCGGGCTATTCGTTATATCTTTTTTATTTATTATTGTTATTAAGTAAAAAAAAGGATGTCACTACTATCCCTCACGCAAAGTGTGTACCTTAGGGAATCCACCAGTAGTCATTTCTCTAAATCATGTGAGCAAAACGAAACAAGCAGAATTGAAATAGCTGAGAAAACCCTCAATAAATAAAGCCTTATACTACTCATCTCATACCATTTTGATCGTAATATGCGCCTAGATTAGATTGAATTGTTTTTTGCATTATTAAGGCAAAATAATTTAGCATAACTAGTTACGGTAGATTATTTTAACGAAGAGAATGTGAAAAACAAACAAGATAATTGACGTAGATTATAGTCAATATGGTACCAATCCGCATTTAGCTACACAAATCTATTTACGTTTTTACTATTCATCCAAAAAGTATTATCTTTGTGAGCTTAAGACCAAAAATATGTTAGCAAAAATAGACGCACTAAAAGATTTTTTTGAGGGAGATATTTACACTGATTTTACCCAACGTACTATTTATGCTACTGATGCCTCGGTATACCGAGAGATGCCTCTTGCTGTGACAAGACCTAAAAGCAATGAGGACATCAAACAACTTATTAAACTTGCCAAAAACTTAAAAACCGCCCTTATACCTCGTACTGCGGGTACATCACTAGCTGGACAAGTAGTAGGAAGTGGAATCATCGTAGATGTTTCTAAATATTTTACGCAAATACTAGAGGTTAATCAAGAAGAAAAATGGGTACGGGTACAGCCTGGCGTAATTCGTAATGATTTAAACACCTTTTTGAAACCTTACGGTCTGTTTTTTGGTCCTGAGACATCAACAGCAAGCCGGTGTATGATGGGAGGAATGGTCGGCAATAATTCTTGTGGCACTCACTCACCTATATATGGTACAACGAGAGACCATACTTTGTCTCTCAAAACAATTTTATCTGACGGTAATGAAGTAGAGTTCAAAGCTATCTCTCAACAAGTTTTTTTAGACAAGTGTAAACTAACCACATTAGAAGGAGACATTTACAGAGAGTTCAAAACAATGCTTAGTAATGAGGCTAACCAAAATGAGATCCGTAAAGAATTTCCAGACCCTGTTATCAACAGGAGAAATACGGGTTATGCGATTGATGTATTATTAGAGTCTCAAGTATTTACCGAAGGCAAGGAAGACTTTAATTTCTGTAAACTCCTAGCAGGATCAGAAGGCACACTAGCTTTTACTACCGAAATTAAATTAAACTTAGTGGACTTACCTCCTAAGGAGCGGGCAATTCTTGCCATCCATAGTAAGTCAATCAATCACTCACTCAAGGCTAATATCATTGCCATGAAACACAAACCTGGTGCTTCTGAGTTGATGGATAAAACCATTATAGATTGCACAAAGTCTAACCCAGCACAACTTGCCAACAGTTTTTTTATAAAAGGAGATCCAGAAGGTGTACTTTGTGTCGAGTTTGAGCGAGACACAAAAAAAGAAGTACAAACACTCTGTGACATTGTTACAAAGGAAGTACAAGAAGCTGGGTATGGTTATCATTTTCCTATAATATGGGGAGCTGACACTCAAAAAGTGTGGAGCTTACGAGCTGATGGATTAGGATTATTAGCTAATATTCCTGGTGATGCTAAGGGTGTTGCCTGCATAGAAGATACCGCTGTAAAAGTAGAAGATTTACCTGACTTCATTGAAGAGTTTGATGAAATCATGTTTAAACATGGTAAAAAAAGCATCTACTATGCCCATGCTGGGGATGGTGAGATTCACCTTCGCCCTATCCTCGATCTCAAAAAGAAAAAAGACAGGGCATTATTTTTTACGATTACAGACGAAGTAGCTACGCTTGTAAAAAAATACAAAGGTTCGATGAGTGGGGAGCATGGGGATGGAAGAGTAAGAGCTCCTTTTATCAGGAAAATGATTGGGGACCATAATTACAAACTTATTGAGAGGGTAAAACAGATTTGGGATCCTGAAGATATTTTTAATCCTAATAAGATTGTAAATGCTCCCCCTATGAATGAAACTCTTCGCTACCAAGAAGATGTGGAGACTCCTGAACATGATACAAAACTAGATTTTGAAGAAACAATGGGCATCTTACGGATGACCGAGAAGTGTAACGGAACAGGAGTGTGTCGCCGTACGCATATATCTGGTGGGACAATGTGCCCAAGCTATATGGCTACTCGCAACGAAAAAGACAGTACAAGAGCTAGGGCAAATGTACTACGAGAGTTCTTGACCAACTCTAATAAACAAAACCCGTTTGACCATGAAGAGATAAAAGAGGTAATGGACTTGTGCTTGAGCTGTAAGGGTTGCAAAAGTGATTGCCCGTCCAATGTAGATATGGCGGCACTCAAAAGTGAATTTATGTACCAATACGCCAAAGCCAACGGACACTCTCTTGCTGATAGGATGATTGGGACTGTTGCTAAAACCAATGCTATATTCTCTTATGTACCTTGGTTGTTTAACCTAAGTACCAAAACCCCAGGCATCAAGCATCTTATAAAGTTGGTAATGAATATTGCTCCAGAGCGAACTTTACCTCCTTTGGCAAATACGACTTTGAGAAAATGGTATAAAAAACATTATAAAAACTTAGAGAAGAAAGCTACGGTACTAGGGACTATTCATCTATTTGCAGATGAAGTAGTCAATTACAACGATGTGCACATCGGGATTGCTACTATCCAGTTATTAGTGAAATTGGGCTATGAAGTAATTATCCCTCAACATGTAGAAAGTGGTAGACCTGCTATCTCTAAAGGTTTGCTAGATTATGCTCAAAAGATTGCTAATACTAATATTAACTTACTCAAAGACATTATCACAGAAGAGAGACCATTAGTCGGTATCGAACCTTCGTCTATTTTGACTTTTAGGGATGAGTATCCCAAGCTTGTAAACAATGACTTAAAAGCTTCCGCTAATGAGTTAAAGAAGCATAGCTACACCATAGAAGAATTTATAGCTAACGAGGTAGACAAAGGAAATATTAGCAGTGATAGTTTTACGACCAAGCCTAATAAAATAAAATTACATGGGCATTGCCACCAAAAAGCATTGTCTTCTACTAGTTTTAGTCAAAAGATACTTGAGTTACCTAAAAACTATACCGTAGAAACGATACCGAGTGGGTGCTGTGGAATGTCTGGTTCTTTTGGTTATGACAAAGACCACTATAAGACTTCTATGGATATTGGTGAATTGGTTTTATTCCCTGCTATTAGAGATGCTGAGCCGAATACTATTATTGCGGCTCCCGGCACTTCTTGTCGTCACCAAATAAAAGATGGAACGGATGAGAATGCTTTACATCCTGTAGAGATTTTGCTAGAAGCGATAGTCATACCATTTTAACTATTCACCCATCTTTTTTGTCTTCGACAAGCTCTGGCTGACACAAAAAATTTTCGCTCTTCGCTTATCACTGTTCCCTAATTACTGTTTACTTTTTTTTGCATTAGGGGTTGACGTGGAAATCCTTCCCGATTTTTTTTTCGGGAAGATTGGGAACAGAAAACCCGACCGCATGAGCCTTCGTTTTGGCGAATGGGGGAATGCCCAAATTTTTATTTTACCTTTATACTACTATCGTTGTAAGATGAAGAAACCTGATACATTAAAGTGTTTACCTTGTAATTTCAACAATCCTTGTTCCTTGTCTTTTACCTCTGCTTCATACACATAGTAATATGTCCCTTCTGGCAAAATATCCCCGTCATCATCAAGCCCTACAAAGGCATCTTGCTCTCCTAACGAATAGTTTGTACGTTCATATACCAAGCCTCCTATTTTATTGAAAATTTTCAAAACACTAGTCTCTCCGCTTGATGGGTAAACATAATCTCCTGTTTGTTTTTCTACAATTCGTATTTCTAAGAAATCATGAATACCATCACCATCTGGAGTCACTACGTTATAAACAATCACTTGTAAGTCACCTCTGCTTTTATCTTTGAACGATACGGATTTCACTTCTCCTGAAAAATGTAACTCTACCCTTCCCCGCTCACAGAGAGTATCACCAAAAGCGATAAAACAAGCGTCATAACCTAAGACATCCTCACTAGGTTTAGATTGATATTTTATTTTCAAAAACCCATTGTCAATTTCTTGATACTGACCTCCTTTACCCGTCAAGCTATCGTAAACGATATAATCAAATTTACCTTTGAATGCTTTAGTCACTCCAGTTTCACCAAAGATAAACACACCATTTTTTTCTGTGGGGATTACTATTGCATCATTTTGTTCGGGTCTTATCTTTATTCGTACAGTAGCACTGTCTTTAGTAGCTGAAGGACAATCTGGGTTAGAGACTACATAATAAAAGCTATCTAATCCATAGAAATCATCCGCCACCTTATAACTAATTAACTTGGTATTATCATTAATAGTAATCTGTGCACCATGACCAGTGGTATACACCTTTTTATCAATAGCAAAGTCGCTAATATAAAGTCCCTCGTTGTCTTTTACTTTTACTTCAAAAGTAACATCGTGACTAATTATCTCTTGGTCATCTTCTAGGTTAAACCCAGGCAATAAACCTACTTTGATTGAGTCCCTGGCAGAACAAGTAGTACCTACTTTGAGGTCTACATAATACAAGCCTTGCTGAGTAAATATAGCAGTATCTTTGGTTACTGATGGGTCTGATTTTAAAGTAAAAGTGAACTTATAATCACCCCTCACTAAAGCTTGAGGTAAGATAATTGTATCCTTTGTATTACAAGACGCTAAATCTGGAATAGATGACAAATCATAATATTTATACTGAAGTGGTTTCTCAAGTATCACTTCTTCTTTACAGGCTGAGTTTAAAATCAAAAACAATGTATCCTCATTGTGAGCTGATGATGGTAGGTAAGTAACGGTATCAGTCGTGTAATCTATGTTTTCATGATGGAAATGCCATGTTTTAGAAACCTCTGGATTACTGAGATTTACTGTATATTGCTGAGTATTGTCTCCTGAGCAAATTGTATCTTCTCCCAAGATTTGCAAGTCTGGAATAGTGTCAAATACATGAATTACCTGACTAGCCAAAGTATCATCTTGCTTATTGTTATCAGTTCTCACAATTAATTTCACATCGTATACTCCTGCTTGGGTAAATATATGATCATTGTATATTGTAGTTGTTTGAGTAGATCGAAGAGTATCGTCTATATACCATTTATAAGTTTTAATGTCATCTCCTACCGAATTATCGATAAGAGTAACTGGGCTTCCTACACAAATAGAATCGTTATCAATTGTAAAATTTGCGATAAGCGGGCAGTCTTCTAAATGAACCTTAAACACATCAACTTTACTTATACAGCCATTTTTGTTTGTCACAAAAGCACTAATCTCGATGTTTTTATTACGAAAAGTCACTGTTAAAGAATCTGTACGAGCATTGATTGTATATGAGCTTATATCATTTGTTGGTACAATCCAAGTAATAGTATCTCCTTGTGATACCCCGCTATTAGCACTCATAGTATAAACAGCCGTTCCACTACATTTGGCTGTGTCTTTTTGTTCAATCTCTGGTTTCATAGGAACTGATACAGGCTTAATATTTAATTCATGAAACGCAGTATCTGTATCACGACAAGCGGCATCACTTACCAAGCCTACTTTCACTTTAATCACATCATTAAAACTTGCCGTATAAATATAAGAAGCATTAGTTGTGCTCTTTACCTTTGTCCCATTGTAATACCATACAAACAATGGGTTAGCCCCTCCGTTAGTGTAGCTTTGTACTGTATAATCCTCATTTGCATCCTTACAAGGTGTAGTATCTCCTACTACAACTAGGCTTGGTGTTATTATAGGTAAGCCTGCCTTAATCTCTATTGTACTTGTATCACTTATACATTTCCCTGTAGTATCTGTAGCTACTATATAATTGATAGTATCCCCAGTCAAATCTAGTGTATCAAAATATCCCATATAGTCTCCATTTGTAAAATCATCTGCACGAACCCACCATGACACCTTACCTCCTCCTGTGGTTAGATACGCTTTACCATCATTTTTATTTTTACAGGTTTCGTGTTGTATACTAATAACCGAAATAATTGGTTTTGCAGAACCTAGAAGTGTAGCAGTTGGAGATACTGATATTGGAGTAAACACACAACCTTCAACCTCTGTTTGCTGTATCTCAAATTGAGTTGTACCAGACTGGTAAGGCACCCGTATAATTGAATCCAACACATTATAATTATGGGTTGTACTATTATTAGCTCCTTGACTAAAAGTATAGGTAATTTTTGCTTTTAAAGAATCTCCTAGTTTCAATAAAAAACTATCACTAGCGCTACACAGAGTATCAGCAGAGGTCTTAATATAGATATTGGGATTTTTTATCATTTTTACTTTTTCCAGAACGGATAAAGTTATTTCTGGTGTACAAATACTATTAGATTTCATTTTTATCCGAACAGAGACCGTGTCTGTTGGTACATAAGTAAAACTAGATGCTTGTTGAGAAGCCTTTAATATTGAGCCTGATGCGTCTAGCAATGTAAACATTGGGGCTGAACCTCCATTTATAATATTAGTAGCCGATACTGTAATGGTATCTCCTTCACAAACTTTATTTGTATTTACGCTAATCCCTACGGAAAGTGCTGTACTCGTTGTAATGGCAACCTTAGCCGTATTAGACACAACAGTATCGCAAGTACCCATCACGGTAACTTTGTACCCCCCCACGTCAGTATTATCTAAATATGTGAAAAGCAAAGTATCATTAGTAACAGTAGGTATACTACTATTATTATCTTTTTCCCATTCATAAGTTAAATTATTACCTACAGCTACCACGCTTAGCGACACACTAGACCTGGCACAGTTAGTAATATCTACTGGTTGGGTTGTGATTTTGGTAAGAGGTCTTATAACAATATCTGTTATTTTACTTTTTACATTAGCATTATTCTTTTGTTCTATCCATAATTGATGAACTGGCTCAGTTGCAACAATTTTAACTGAGAATAATTGATTAGGCGTATCAATAACAATATTATCTTTCAACATAATTTCTTCCAGTGGTGATACCCCTGATTTATACCCTTTAACCACCACGGAAGTATTAGTAAAAGACCATTTGGGCTTAAAACGAACGATAAATGTATCTCCTACACAAAGCTGATCTTTTACATCTAAATCTACAATCGTATCACTATGATTAGACAAAACACTGGAGTAGCTACCCGTACCCGCAGCATTTGTGATTGATAAGGTCTTAGAAGTAGAAGCACTAATGTCTGGTAAAACAAAATAACCAGAAGAATCACTAAAAATATACATAGGAACGTCAACATCACCTATCTTGATTTTTGTAATATTTGCCATATAATTACCTGTAACTACAATAGTATCACCCACATAACCCACGGTATCCGACAAATTGCCAATCTTTGGTTTATTTAAGGTAAAAATAGGAGAAGTAGTACCTCCACCACTACCTGTGCCATATTGGTTGTATACTGTGGGAGTGTACGGACCTGCCGTCATGTCTGGGACTACAAAAGAGATTGTGGTATCACTCAAATTAATGAAATTTGCACTCGCAATTGTTATACTTGCCAAAGGACGTGCTATACCACCTGCTCCCGTAGGTCGTGAATAGCCCGCCTTAACCTCAATTGATGTTGCGTTAGCAAAGTCTTGTCCTTCTAATTTGACCGTATCTTTAATACCTACATCATAAGAAGGTATACTATATACTTCAGGTACTTTTGGGTATTTAATAGTCAATGTATCCGTAGTAACATCTCCACCTGAGTCTGTGAATTTATAGGCTAAAGACACATCGTTTCTATCCCAAACACTAATATTCAAATGTGAAAATTTCAATTCATTTTTAATCAAATTTTCATAAAAACTCTTTGATTTTTCCCCTTTAATAACAATCCCTTTTACAACATTATTATTATCTTTAGTAGGAGTAGAATTTATAGTAGAGTTATTAAAAATTAAAGCTGCTGATGAGTAATTATTTAGGATTTTAAACTCAGCCTCCACAATATCAGTCACGCAGTCATTCGTGATATTTAGTGTTGTAAATAAATTAATAGTATCGCTAATCACCAATATACTTGCATTAGACTTAACTGCCATAGCAGGAGTATTCTGCATCTCTATAGCTCCTAAGTCTTTTTTACCAAATACCTCCCTTGTATTAATTAATTGATCTTCTGGGTAGTCTAACTTCCCGGTGAAAGCATTAATAGCTTCAGCACCACAACTGAGAGGAAGTGCATAAGTAAAACTACCGTTGATAGGCTTAGGTTTATAAGGCTGTGGTATACCCGACTTTATCCCACCATCAATTTTATTCCCATTTTTTTCTATCACATTCTTGTTTATCCCAAAAGCTTTTCTAATAAAATTATTATCCAATATGACACTACCCTTCTCCACATAAACATCTGCCCCACTAGTTATAACACCTTTATAATTATCAACTATTATATTAGCTGTAAGAACGGTAGTCGTATTATCTTCTAGATAAACAGCACTTCCTTTATCAGTACTTCCTTTATTAGCTACAATCGTATTAAAATTTATTTCATACCCAGTACTAGCCGAAACACTATTACGAAACAAATATAAAGCACTACCTTTTTCAGGAACGATTTTTGGCTCTATATCACTATTACCATTATCAAAAAATGTATTATTATGAATTTCAGACGCTACATTCTCACACATTATTGCACCACCTCGCAATGCTGTATTTTTACCAAAAAAAGATTGAGACACATTAAGGGTTCCATTTTTTTGAAATATAGCTCCCCCATCTTTTGCTACCCCTCCTCTAAAGTTGCAGTTTTCTATTTCTACCCTAGCATTATCGCCACTAATGGCAGCACCCTTACCTATTTTAATCCCTGTTGTAGGGGGTGTAAACAGACTTACTTTATTATTTTCAAAAGTAGATTTTTTGATAATTACCGTATTGTCCTCTTTAACACGTATTGCTCCAGCTCCATTGCCTATATTCTTTATAAACGAAGAGTTTTTAATATTGATTACAACATTACCCGTGTTAATCAGCCCAATAGCTGCTGGTTTTATCTCATTATTTTTTTTAATCTCATTATTTATAAAATCACAATTATTTATATCAACAAATTGACTTTTAGTATAGTCTTCAATTATCAATGCTGTATTTTTAAATCCTTTAAAGATAATTCCACTAAAGACTGTTTTATTATTTTGACTTTGTGGGTCCCCTTTCGTTACAACCCCAGTCTTCTCATTACCCGCTTTAAAAGTAACCTTACCATTAGTGGCAAGCAAAGACACGCCTATAGGAATCTCCAAATTTGATTTGATAATCAAAACATCTCCCCCCATAATATTGGGATCTAATATTATTATTGTAGCTGGGCTAGATGATGATATTTTTGATAAAATAACCCTCAAAGACCCCTTATCATCATCGTTAGTGTTTTCAACTTCAAACTTTTGCTGTCCAAAAGAAAAGCCAATAAAAAACACTAGTACCGATAAAAACAAATAAAATTTCTTCATTATAGCTGTATCTTTTAAGAATAAACGATGTGAAAGCAACTGTTTTGCCTATCACAATATTACAAATATATACCTATTTCGCAACAAAAAGTAACCTTCAAATTAGCTTAATACTAATTTGAATATTATTTCGATTTATTGAGTTCGGTAAAACAAGCAAATACTAGACCAAAATAAAAGAAAAAAGAAGACAACTCAACTAAAAAATCATTCTTTTGACTCCTTCCTATACCCTTCCGTTTCATCCATCATATCTTTCCAAAAGACAAGAAACTCATTATTGAACTCTTTGTAATGTTTCACTAACTCAAATACCGACTCGTCTAACAAAGAAACATACGAAGTACGTTTTTTCATACTATTCAACACTTGCTCTATCCCATCTATAAATTGGTAATGATATAACCAATCATACTTTATCATTGCGTCAAGTGCTTTATGAGATGACGTGGGTATGTTCTTTCTATTTCTCTCTAAAATCTCATATGTGTTTTTCACAAAAGCATCAATCGGCACATCAAATAAACGATGCCAATTAACTGCTAAAAAATGATCGTAAAAGATATCCAAAATCACTCCAGAATAATGCCTGTATCTTTTCAGTTTTCTTTTTCCCTGTCTAAAAACCAAATGTTTATCGGTATAAACATCTATACTGCGATGCATCTCTACTCCTTTTTGGATTGAAATAGACAAATCAAGATGGTCGTCACCATTGATAAAATCAGCAACAAAATTCCCCACCAACAACCCTTCATCCTTGCCTGCTAAAGCAAAATGTGCTAAAAAATTCATTCTATTTTTTTTTGATTAAACCTTTCATAAACAATGTGCATAATATACCTCATATATAAGTGCAACAATTGAGCTATAATATATATATTTGCCCTTTAATATCACAATAGTATTATGATTCTATTTGCAAAAAGTAAAGGTAAACAATTTTATGCTGTTGATTTGGACAGCAAGCCAAATGATTCTTTAAAAGAAAAGCTCAGCTGGCTATTGGACGGAGAAATCTTAGACGATACCCAATTAGAAGGTTTTTTTGTTGGTCCTCGTAAAGAGATGATTACACCGTGGAGTACCAATGCTGTGGAGATTACACAAAACATGGGGATAGTTGGTATCAAAAGAATTGAAGCCTTCACACAAGTAGAAAGCAAAAACACTTTTTACGACCCAATGCTTGAAGTTATTTACAAGCAACTCGACCAAAGCATTTTTGACATTAACACTGACCCAGAAGTAGTGCTTCACATCAGCGATATTGCAAACTATAACGAACAAGAAGGCTTAGCCTTAAGCCAACAAGAAATAAATTACCTTGATAGTGTTAGCCAAAAAATAGGCAGACAATTAACCGATAGTGAAGTTTTTGGCTTCTCTCAAGTAAATTCTGAACATTGTAGGCATAAAATATTTAATGGTAAATTCATTATTGATGGAGAAGAAAAAAAATCATCTCTTTTTAAACTTATTAAAGAAACAACGGCACAAAACCCTAACGGTGTAGTATCTGCCTACAAAGACAATGTTGCTTTTGTAAAAGGCCCAAGAGTAGAGCAGTTTGCCCCTACAAGACAAGACACGTCAGATTATTTTGAAGTAACGGACTTTGACTCTGTGATTTCTGTCAAGGCAGAAACACATAATTTCCCAACAACAGTAGAACCGTTTAACGGTGCAGCTACTGGTGCAGGTGGAGAAATAAGAGATAGAATTGCTGGTGGAAAAGGAAGCATGCCTTTAGCAGGAACAGCCGTATACATGACCCCTTACTCTAGGCTAGAAGAAGGTAGAATATGGGAGTCAACAACTAAAGAACGCCCTTGGCTGTATCAAACGCCAATAGATTTATTAATCAAAGCGTCTAATGGTGCTTCTGATTTTGGTAATAAATTTGGGCAACCGCTTATTACAGGATCCGTACTTACATTTGAGCATTTTGAAGCAGACAAAAAATACGGCTACGACAAAGTAATTATGCAAGCAGGTGGTATTGGTTACGGTATTTTGCACGATGCACTAAAAGAAACCCCAGTAGCAGGAGATAAAATAGTAGTAATGGGGGGTGATAACTATCGAATTGGAATGGGAGGAGCCGCAGTCTCTTCGGTAGATACTGGTAAGTTTGATAGCGGGATAGAATTAAATGCTATACAGCGTTCTAACCCTGAAATGCAAAAAAGAACTTACAATGCAATTAGAGCACTTTCAGAAACAGGGAATAACCCAATTGTGTCTATCCATGACCATGGAGCAGGTGGACACCTCAATTGCTTGTCCGAATTAGTAGAAGATACAGGCGGTACGATAGCTCTTAATAAACTCCCCGTTGGCGACCCCACCTTATCTGCTAAAGAGATTGTAGGTAATGAATCTCAAGAAAGAATGGGTCTTGTTATCAAAGAAAAAGATTTAGCTCTTTTAGAAAAAATATCTGAGAGAGAAAGAGCACCATTATATGTAGTAGGTGATTGTACAGGCGATATGAACTTTAAGTTCACCAATACCAACACACAAGAGACTCCAATAGATTTATCTTTGGGAGATATGTTTGGGAATGTTCCGCAAACTATCATGGAAGATTTTACAAAACCAAACAATTACAAACCATTAGATTATAAACTAGAAAACCTAAATGAGTACATCAATAATGTACTACAACTAGAGGCAGTAGCTTGTAAAGATTGGCTTACTAATAAAGTGGATAGGTCGGTAACGGGAAAAGTAGCCAAACAACAAACTTGTGGAGAGATCCAGCTTCCGCTAAATAATGTAGGTGTAATGGCATTGGATTATACAGGTCAAGCAGGGATTGCTACCGCTATCGGTCACGCTCCTATCCCATCTCTAATTGACGAAAAGGCAGGTGCTGTACTCGCTATTGCTGAATCATTAAGCAATATTATTTTTGCACCAATTAGTAATCAACTTAAAGGTATTAGCCTAAGTGCCAACTGGATGTGGCCTTGCAATAATGCGGGGGAAGATGCTAGACTTTACAATGCCGTAGAAGCTGTTTCGGAATTTGCTATTGCTTTAGGTATCAACATCCCTACTGGTAAAGACTCCTTATCTATGGTGCAAAAATACAAAGATGGGGAAAAAGTATACGCACCAGGAACGGTCATCATCAGTGCAGGAGCTGAGGTAACCGATGTCAAGAAAATAGTTTCGCCAAACATAGAAGCTAAAATTGGTACAGAGTTATTATATATAGATTTATCTTCTGATGATCTTCATCTAGGCGGTTCTTCTTTTGCACAATCTATTAACCAAATAGGTACTCAAACTCCTAATGTAAAAGACCCAGAAGCATTCAAAAAAGCTTTTAATGCCATCCAATCGCTTATAGAAGACGAAGTAATTATAGCGGGGCACGATGTATCAGCAGGTGGACTAATCACTTGTTTGTTAGAAATGTGCTTCCCTTCTAACGATGCTGGTTTATTCATTGATACTTCTTCTCTTGGCGAGAAAGACCTTATTAAAGTACTGTTTTCAGAAAATCCAGCTATTGTATTACAAGTAAAAGATGCTGCCGAAATACAAGCTCATTTAGAAAAACAAGGGATAGGTTCAGCAATTGTAGGAAATGTATTAAATGACAGAACATTCTCAATCTTCCATAACAGCAAGAAACGTGAATTTGACATTGATGAATTAAGAGATACTTGGTTCAAAACATCTTACTTGTTAGATAAAGAACAGTCGACAAAATCATTAGCGGAAGCGAGATTTAAAAATTATAAAAAACAGCCTATTAAGTTTAAGTTTCCTAAGCCATTTACAGGACAATTAAAAGATTACGGCTTAAGTATAAAAAGAAAACCTTCAGGTATCAAAGCTGCAATTATCCGAGAGAAAGGAGTGAATGGCGACCGAGAAATGGCTTATTCGATGTACCTGGCTGGTTTTGATGTAAAAGACGTTCACATGACTGACCTTATCAGTGGGCGTGAAACACTAGAAGACATCAATTATATTGTATTTGTAGGTGGTTTTTCTAACTCGGATGTACTTGGCTCGGCAAAAGGGTGGGCAGGAGCATTTATGTACAACCCTAAAGCAAAAGAAGCTTTAGATAAATTCTATGCTAGAGAAGACACTTTGAGCTTAGGTGTTTGTAACGGTTGCCAGCTTATGGTAGAATTAGGCTTAATTTATCCAACAGTAGATAAGCGACCAAAAATGCTACATAATGATTCTCATAAATTTGAATCATCATTCTTGAGTCTTACAATCCCAACAAACAACTCGGTAATGCTTAGCTCACTTGCAGGTAGCTCTCTTGGTATATGGGTAGCTCACGGAGAAGGGAAATTTTCATTCCCGCAGTCAGAAAATGATTATAATATTGGATTAAAATACAGTTATAATGATTATCCTGCCAATCCTAATGGGTCTGATTTTGATACAGCAGGAATCGTATCAGATTGTGGAAGACATTTGGCTATGATGCCTCACCTAGAGCGATCAATATTCCCCTGGCAATGTGCCTCTTACCCTAATAACTCACATGAATGTACTCCTTGGCTAGAGGCTTTTGTAAATGCTCGTAAATGGGTAGAAAAAACTAAATAACACAAGTATGAAAGCATTATTTCGTTTTGCACTGAGGTTTATCCCACGTAAATATTTGCAACGTATCAGCACTGTGGGATTAAAAATATTCAGTATATTTTATATCGGAAAAGAGGTAAAATGTAACGTCTGTGAAAGTGAATACCGAAAATTTATGCCTTATGGGCGAGTTAAATCCAGAGAAAACGCGCTTTGCCCTAACTGTCAATCTTTAGAAAGACACCGAGTAATGTGGATGTTTTTAAAAGAAAAAACAAACTTCTTTACTAGCAAGCTATCAGTACTGCATGTAGCCCCCGAAATTTGTTTTATCAAAAAGTTTAAAAGCTTAAAAAACCTTGACTATAAAACGGCAGACATAGAATCTCCTTGGGCGGACATCAAAATGGATATTATGGATATTCCTTTAGGTGACAATAGTTTTGATGTTGTGTTTTGCAACCATGTATTAGAGCACGTAGACAGCGATTTAATTGCATTAAAAGAGTTTTACAGAATACTCAAACCAGGCGGATGGGCAATATTACAATCGCCTATTTATTACCATTTGGAAACGACTTACGAAGACCCAAACATTACCGACCCAAAAGAACGAGAAAAACATTTTGGGCAAGACGATCACCAAAGAATTTTTGGGAGAGATTATGCTGACAGGTTACGAAAAGGTGGGTTTATCGTAGAACCAGATAACATGGTAAAAAGATTTTCTAAAGAAGAATTATTTAAGTTTGGATATGAAGACCACGAAACCATTTACTTATGCAAGAAACCAGGATAAAAGACCGTTTTTATTCTTTAATTATTCCCGTTTTTAATCGCCCAGACGAAATAGAAACTGTAATAAAGTGTTTGCTAAAACAAACTTATCCCTTTTTTGAATTAATCATTGTAGAAAGTGGGTCTACTAACACGGCAGAAAACATTGTAAATCAATACAAGAACAAACTTGATATACATTGGTTTATGTATAAAAACAATGGGCAAGGTTTTACTCGTAATTACGGCATGACCAAAGCCAAAGGCGAGTATTTCATCATTTTAGATTCCGATATTCTGTTGGATGATTCTTACTTAGAAAACTTAAATCAATCGCTTAACACTAATTACTTAGATGCTTTTGGCGGACCTGACAAAGCCCACTCTTCCTTCACAAATACCCAAAAAGCAATCGACCATGTGATGACTTCCGTTTTTACCACTGGCGGGATTAGAGGCAACAAAAGCCACGTAGGAAAATTCTACCCTAGAAGTTTCAATATGGGGTTTTCAAAAGAAGTTTATGAAACAACAAAAGGTTTTAGATGGCCGTTTTTTGGCGAAGATATCGAACTAAGTAAACGCATTATGACCTTAGGTTTTAAAATTGGACTTGTACCCGAAGCATATATTTATCACAAAAGAAAAACATCCTTAAGCAAACATTGGAAACAGATGAACTTCTTTGGGAAAGCTAGAATTAATATTTTTAAGGCATTTCCCGATACTTTAAAACTGACTCATTTTTTTCCTGCGGTCTTTACTGTCTTTGTGTTCTTTTTATTATTTTCAACTATTTTCTTGATCTTTACGTCTATCGTAAGTTATTCTACCCTTGTTTTTTGCTCTGTTATTTTAATAGCGATGTGGTTTTTCTTACTCCTGTACTTACTTCTCATCAGTATTTCTGCACTTATCAAGCACAAAAACATCTTTATAGCATTACTTACAATTCCCGCTACTTTTACTCAAATGGTAGGTTATGGATTTGGGTTTATCCAAGACTTTGTAAAACGAGTGATTTTAAAAAAAGAGTACCGCTTTAACAACAAAATATAAAAATAACTTAGGCATTCTAGTAGCCTAAATTAAATAAAGCACCTTATACCATTTTGATCGTAATATGCGTCTAGATTAGACTCATATTATAGTTAAACTGGTATAAATACTACGCACCAAATTGATACCATCACGTTTTAAATCTTGCCCCAAAGT
>CAZEGV010000018.1:0-41677 GCA_964511645.1 uncultured Cytophagales bacterium | reverse complement strand
TTAAACCCATACCTATACCCACTACTAGAGTAACTTCTTCCCGGCATTTCCATTCCAAAAGGATAGTAGTCAGTAACGGGAGATATTGATGATTGATAAGACATTATAATTCAAGATAGTAATTTCTTTTAAAACAAAAAAGCCATCCGTCTGTTGGACGGATGGCTTTCATCAATGAATTGTGTTTGGGTACTAGTAGTTAGTACCTGCTCTAATCATGGCACAACGGAATCCGATAGTAGCGGTAGCTGAATCTTTACCGATATAACGTCTTGTACCTGGTGATAACCAATAAGCCACATCTGCCCATGACCCACCTTTATAAACTCTAGCGTCATCGTCAATTAGAGATAACTCAGATTTTTTATATGTATCTTCTTCGTCTAAATAACCATCTCTACGAAGTGGATTAAGGTCATTCATTTGTTGGAAAGAATTTGGACGGTAAGTATCGTACACCCACTCGTTTACGTTTCCTGCCATATTGTAAAGACCAAAGTCATTTGGTGGGTAATTATAGATATAATCTGTAATCATCGCTCCATCATTCAACTTGCCTGCAATACCTGCGTAGTCACCTCTACCTCTTTTGAAGTTGGCTAAGAACATACCCATTTCTTTTCCGTAAGGATTACGAAGTGCATGACCATCCCAAGGATAAAGTCTTTTGTGTGTTTGATTTTCGTCTAACCATTGGTTACCAATTAATGCTTGAGCTGCATATTCCCACTCAGCTTCAGATGGCAAACGATAGTTTGGCAATACAACACCAGACTCTAGTGGAATACGTCCTATTCCTCCTTCTGCTACTTCTATACCTGCTTCTTCTGCTAATTTTTTATTTACTACTAATGTTCTCCAAACAGCAAATTGATTAGCTTGATCCCAGTTAACTCCTACTACAGGGAAGAAACGAAACCCTGGATATCTTAAGTAATGATCTACATAAGGATCATTATATGCTAATGGGTGTTCCCATACTAGTGTATCTGGAAGCGATTTTTGAAAAAGTTCTTCAGATGAATCTTTTCTGATATAATACAGGTATTCTAACCAGTGAATATTAGCAATTTCTGTTTCATCCATATAGAATGAAGCAACGGTTACTGTTCTTTCCACATTGTCATGCAAAGTTAATAAATCCTCCTCAAAAGAACCTAAAACTGTACGACCACCTTCTATATAGACCAAGTTTGGTCCTTGAGGTTGTCCTAAATAGGGATTTACTTGAAATCCATCTTCTTGATTGTAAGCTAAACCTGTAGCGGTACTTCCGTCACCAGCGTTAGAGCTAGTTGGATTCCCTGATTTACTACAAGAGCTAGCCAATAGGAGTGCTGCAAGTGATAACCCAAGCAGTTTTCCTGATTTTATAACATTCTTCATATCCTTAATTTTTTAAACACATTCATTCAAAGTGACTCACAATATACTTAATCTTATTGAGATACACAACCAAAGGGCAGAAGAATGTTAGAGTTTTATTTGTCTTTTTTGAGAAATGACTAATAAAATGTTTTGTGTTTCATTTAACCATGAGGCATAATACAGATAAGCACGAAGTGCTGCAAAAGGGATTGAAGTGGAAATCCTTCCCGATTTTTTCATCGGGAAGATTGGGAACGAAAAGCCCGACCTAAGCGAAATAGCGAGGGGTTTGCCTAAATTTTATTTATCATTGTACTGCTTTTAATATTCTACTTGCACGTTCTATTGAGTCTACGTTTTGGAAGGTTACAATCATTTTTCCTTTATATTCTCTAAATTGTGCACTACGAGGGTGTTTTTGTATGTATTGAAGGATAGAACCAAATTTTTCGGATTGAAAATAATCGTCGTTTCCTTCTACTTTGACGTATCCTTGTAAGGTTTCTTTTTTAAGCGCGAGCTTCTCAAAGCCTAATGCTTCGGCTTTCCATCTCAGGGGAACGGTTTCTATGAGGGCCTGCATCACTTCTGGCAAAGTGCCAAATCTGTCTTGTGTTTTTTGGATAAACGTGTCTAATTCTTCTTGCTTTTTTATGTTGTCTAGCTCATTATAAAGGCGAAGTCTCTCTGAGACATTACTTACGTATTCTTCGGGGATGGCTACTTCTAGGTCTGTTTCGAATTGACAGCTTATGCTAAAAAGGTTTAAGTTTAAGTCTAATTCTGATTGGAATAAGTCTTTAAATGTGGTTCGTTTCAGTTCTCTTACGGTATCTTCCAAGATTTTATGATAGGTATCATAACCAACATCGTTGACAAACCCGCTTTGGTCTCCTCCTAATACGTCTCCGGCACCTCTAATGTCTAAGTCTCTCATGGCTACTTTAAACCCGTCTCCCAATCCCGAAAATTCTTCTAGTGCAGAAAGTCTTTTTCGCGCATCCGAGCTGAGTCCCGCAAGAGATGGGGTAAGCATGTAGCAGAAGGCTTTTTTGTTAGACCTACCTACTCTTCCTCGCATCTGATGCAGGTCAGAGAGCCCGTACATATGAGACTGGTTGATGATAATTGTGTTGGCATTGGGAATATCTAAGCCTGATTCTATAATATTAGTAGCTACTAATATATCGGTATCGTGGTTGACAAATTGTGCCATTGCTTTTTCTATCTTAGTTCCTTCCATCTGTCCATGTACAAATCCTATTCGGGCGTCTGGTACTAATCGTAAAATAATATTAGCTACGCTTTGTATTTCGTTTACTCGGTTATGAATAAAAAACACTTGCCCACCTCGTTTGAGTTCAAATCGTACGGCATCTCTTATCAAAGTTTCGTTCCAAGAGTGTAGCTCTGTAGTGACTGGCTGGCGATTGGCTGGTGGTGTACCAAGGATTGACAGGTCTCTTGCTCCCATTAGTGAGAATTGTAATGTTCGAGGGATTGGAGTAGCTGTGAGGGTAAGTACATCCACATTTATTTTAAATGTTTTTATTTTTTCTTTTACAGCTACACCAAATTTCTGCTCTTCGTCAATGACTAATAGTCCTAAGTCTTTGAATTTTACGCTTTTCCCTACAATTTTATGTGTCCCAATAAGAATATCAATTTCTCCTTTTTCGAGCTTGGCTAATACTTCTTTGGTTTCTTTTGCTGTCCTAAATCTATTGAGGTAATCTATGCTACAAGGGAAATCTTTAAATCGTTCTTCAAATGTTTTTTGGTGTTGCATTGCCAAAATGGTAGTTGGCACCAAAACGGCTACTTGTTTGGAGTCTGCCACAGCTTTGAAGGCTGCTCTAATTGCAATTTCTGTTTTCCCAAACCCTACATCACCACAAATAAGCCTATCCATGGGATTGGGGGATTCCATGTCTTTTTTGAGCTCTATAGTAGCCTTACTTTGGTCTGGCGTGTCTTCGTAAATGAATGATGTTTCGAGCTCAGTTTGTAAATATGAGTCGGGAGAGTATGCAAATCCTTTTGCTTGCTTTCGGTCAGCGTATAGCTTGATTAAGTCAAAGGCGAGTGCTTTTACTCTTTTTTTAACTTTTTTCTTTTTGTTCTCCCATTCTGGCGAGCCTAATTTGGAAAGTGATGGCGGAGTGCCTTCTTTTCCTACGTATTTAGAGATTTTATGTAATGAATGAATGCTGACGTACATAATGTCGTCATCTCTAAAAACTATTCTGACAACCTCTTGCTCTTTTCCTTTAATCTCCTGCTTGCAGAGTCCTGCAAATCTTCCAATTCCAGCATCTATATGCGTCACATAATCTCCTGGGTGAAGTTCTTCTATTTCTTTTAGGGTAAGGGCTTTGGTACGGCTGTACTTTTGGTTGCTTTTGTATTTATAATATCGTTCAAATAGTTGATGGTCAGTGTAAATAATCAGCTTTTCTTCTTCATCAATAAAGCCACCTCTTAAGCCCAATGCAACATTATCTAACTGGATAGTTGGTTCATGCTCTTCTACCAAAAACTCTAATCTATTAAACTGCTTTAGGCTTTCACAACTGATAATTGTTTTGTAATCCTCAAGGTGCTTTTCTGCCAAGTGGCTAGCAATAAGCCCAAATTCTTTATTGAATGATTGCTGAACTTGAGATTTGTAATGTATTGTCTGATTGTCTTTAAAAACCGCTTTATTACCAAATTCTATGACAGAGAAATCTTTTAATTCATCATAAAAATCTTTCCCGTTAATAAATAGGTTAGAAACATCAGTCACTAAGTCTGGGTGTCCTGAGTTTTCTTTAATGACATCAACTTGCTGGGTAGACCTTCGGTAATAATCCGAAATAACCTCTTTTGTACGGGCTAGGTCTTTCACCCACAGGCAGGTGTTTTTAGGTAAAAACTTTAATATCGATTCTCTTTTTTCTTGTAAAAGTTTGGTTTGAATGTCTGGAATGATAGATATCGACTTTTGCTCTTGTACTGAAAGTTGATTGTCTGGGTCAAATGTCCTGATGCTTTCTACTTCATTGCCAAACAACTCGATTCGATAAGGCAAGTCATTGGCAAAAGAAAAGATGTCCAAAATCCCTCCTCTGATGGAGAACTCTCCTGCTTCGTAAACAAAATCTTTTTTTTCAAAGCCATATTCGATCAGGAATTCGGAAATGAAATTCACATCAACAGTTTCGCTTACTTTGATGGCAAAGCTATTTTTTACTAATGATTGTTTATTAATCACCTTCTCCGACAAAGCATCGGGATAAGTGATAATCAATTCTCCTTGACTGTTTTTGTGGTTTAGTCTTTCTAATACTTCGGTACGCTGTAAAATATTGGCATTATCTACTTCTTCAAATTCGTAAGGTCTTTTGTATGATAATGGAAAAAATAAAGTTTCTCGGTTTAAAATATTCTCTAAGTCAGTCTGAAAATATGCTGCCGATTCTCTATCGTCTAAAATAAAAATGTGATTTCTTTTTGGTTGTTTTAAAAACACCGCTGCGGCTACCATCGCATCTAAACTTCCCAATAAACCTTTAACAAAAATTTTATTTGTTTGGGATGATTTTAAAGATTCGTGTAAGATATTTACACAAAAGTTCTCTTTGTATATAGTTTGTAAATCAGTGGTTTTCACAATCGCAATTTAACTAAAAAAGCAAGCCCAAATAGGCTTGCTTTTATTTTTTTAATTATCTATTTAATATTATTTGTCCGTTTTAGGAGCAAAGCTTTTTTCAGATGTAGTATCTAAAACAACTGGCGTTGCAATAAATACCGATGAGTATGTACCTACAAGTACCCCAATAAATAAAGCAAACGAGAATCCTCTTAATACTTCACCACCAAATATTAATAAAACTCCTACTACTATTAATGTAGTAATAGATGTCATTAAAGTACGGCTTAAAGTATCGTTTAATGCATTACTGATAGTAGACTGGTATTCAGCTTTGTTTTTAGGATTTTTCTGTCCTACATAGTCACGTATTCTATCAAACACTACCACAGTATCATTTATAGAGTAACCCACAATCGTCAATATTGCTGCTACAAATGCTTCTTCTATCTCAAACGAGAAACCTAAGAATCTTGCAATTGCAAATACTGATATCACCACCAATACATCATGAAAAAGAGCTACCAAAGCCCCAAACCCAAATTCTTTCTTACCAAACCTTATTACAATATATAAGAAAATAGCGAGTAAAGAAAGAACAACCGCAAGTTGAGCATCTTTCACAATATCATCTGCAATGGTAGGAGACACTACATTTTTACCTAAAACTTGTGGATTAGATGCTTCGTATTTCTTCAAAGCTTTCTCAAGTGCTGCATCCACTTTTGCAGAAGCTCCTTTCTCATCAGAGTTGACCAAGTAGGCAGTAGTTACAGACAATTGACGGTCAGAATCAATTGTTTTTACTTCTAACCCAGCCTCTCCAAATACTTCTTTGAATGACGTACGAGCATCTTCTACCGAAATTGCTTTGTCAAAACCTACTGTATAACGAGTACCTCCTTTAAAAGCGACACCATAGTTAAGACCGTTAGTCATCACCAAAGTCATACCAATAGCAATTACCAAACCTGAAACCATGTAAGCGATTTTTCTTTTTCCTAAGAAGTCAAATGATACGTTTTGGAATAATTTTTTAGATAAGCTTGTTGAGAATGACCATTCTGTATCTTCTTTTTTGGATAGCCAAAATTCTAAAATCAAACGTGTAATAAATACCGCCGCAAAGAATGAACAGAATATACCAATCATTAAAGTAATAGCAAATCCTTTAATCAAACCTGAACCTAACCAGTATAAAATCACCGCAGAAATCAAAGTTGTTACGTTAGCATCTAAGATTGTCCAAATTGCTTTGTCATAACCTGCTGAAATTGCATTCTTAACTCCTACCCCTTGTTTCAATTCTTCTTTGATACGCTCAAAGATTAGTACGTTGGCATCAATCGACATACCAATGGTCAATACAATACCTGCAATACCTGCAAAAGTTAATGTAGCACCAATTACTGGTGTAGATAGGATTCCTAAAATAAAGAATAAGTTAAAGAGCAATGCAACATTAGCAACAATACCACCTTTGTTGTAATACGCTATCATAAATACAGCTACTAATAACAAACCAATAGCTAAAGACTTAAGTCCTCTATCTACAGCTGCTTTACCTAGTGAAGGACCAACTGTTACTACTCTTTCTATTTCCATTGGTGCTTTTAGACTACCTGCACTTAAGATTTTAGTTAACTCATCCACCTCTTCATAAGCAAATCCTTTTTGCCCTCCTGTAATCACAGATGAACCTGTAGTAATCGCAACGTTTACAGATGGTGCAGAGTAAACTTTTTTGTCTAAAACAACAGCTATTTGCTTACCAATTAGTTTCTCAGTAATCTCTCCCCATTTACGAGTTCCTTCTGGGTTCATTTCCATCCCTGCTGCCAAAGCACCAGTCTCTCCTCTAGTAATATATGCTCTAGTAATTACATCACCATTTAATAATGGCTTACCTCTTTTTTGTTTTTTGATAAAGAAAACCTCTTTATACCCCTTTGCTCTATCATGTTCTTTTGATGCTATCAAAATATCTAAAGAAGCAGGGATTACTGCTTTTCTTATTTCTGGAGAAGCTAAATATATGCTTAATTCTTGTGCCTTATCTAAGGTTGTTAAATAAAGACCGTTACCTCCATTAACAAATAACTTCATCAACTCTTCTTGAGCTGTTTTATTAATTACAGTATCCTTTGCTACTACTTGGTTTGAATCTATTTTATCTTCGTCATCTCCGTATAAGTTATCATCTCCTGATGTAGAATCTGGAGTGATTTGAGTGATTGGTTTTTCTACCTCTTCTACTTTATCCGTTTCTAACTTAGTTGTTAATGCCTTCATTAAAGCAACACTTAAGTTATTCGCATACCTAGATGATTCATTGGCTGGCATTACTTCTTCAAACTCAAGTTTTGCTACCGTTGTTAATTGTCGTTCTATTTTTTCAATATCCGTAGCACCTGGCAATTCTACTTCAATTCTACCAGTAGACTCTACCGCATTAATCACAGGTGATGTTGCACCAAAAGCATCTATACGAGAACGCAATACCACAACTGATTGCTTCATTGCTTCTTTTAATCTCTCATCTATCTTATCAAGAATATCTCCATCCGAAGCATCGTTAGAAAGTCCCAATACATTATCGTGATCTATAAATAGGCTATTAAGAGCTCCTCCACCTAAAGCTTTATATTCTTTAAGGAATAATGTAGTAAACTTGGATCCACTAGATCTTTTTGCTTTATGAGCTGCCTTTAAAGCATCCAAAAACTTAGGATCAAGTGAATTAGTAGAACCTGCAATACCTTTCATAATCTCTTCTGGAGATACTACTAGCGTGATATGAGCTCCACCCTGAAGATCCAAACCAAGGTCTAATTGTTTTTTTCTTACTTCACCATAAGTGTCTCCAAATATTGACACCTCTTCATTAAGGATTTGGCTTGTAAGAGATGCTTTTTTAACCCTATAAATAGAGTCAACACTAGCAGTGGACAAGCTAGGGTTCTTTAGTTTTGCTTTTTCTGCAAATGCTCTTGCTGGGGCTTCTATTTGATTTGCCTTTACGCTTCTTGCGTTAAACGTAAAATATAATTGATAAAGACTTATCAATGTAATGGCAACAGCGACTGTTATAATCAGTCCTCTAAAATGTTTCATAATATTATTTATATAAGTGTAAAATTTTGTTTGTAATCAAATGCGAAAGAAAAAAACCACTAAGGTCCCATTGCAGAAAGGGATGATCTCAACAATCTTTTTCGTTTGAATAAAACACTTAGTTCTGTCCCGAAAACTGGAATAAGCAATGAAAAAATTACAATTAAAGACAAAGAGAAATGAGAGAAGACTGCTTTCTCAAGCAATAGTGTGAATACTGGTAAAACTGCCTGTACAGGCGATTCCTTCACGATTGTATTTTTTGTATTTTTTTCGGTTGAGGCTACTAATTGCTCTACCATTACGGCATTGACATAACTCTGCTGAGCTAAAATCATAGCAAACATCAATATAAAAAATACCGCAAACGACCGATATAACTTCACTTATCTATTATTCTGAACAGCAATAATACCATTTTGATTATAAAATCTTGTCATAGAATTTATTTATTTTAACCAGGCTACCTATTTACCTCTATAAATCTATCCAAATCTTGTACTTTCCCCAGTAAGATTAAGACATCGTTTTCTTGAAAAACAGTATCTGATTGAGGCACACCTATAATATGTTCTTCAGACAATTTAGTTCCATTCTCACCTTCTACTTCATAAGTACGTTTTACGGTCACTATATTAAGGTTGTATTTTTTGCGTAAACTGGCTTCTTCAACTGTTTTTCCCGCCACCCTTCTTGGTACACGTACCTCTGTTACCTCATAGTCATCTGGTAATTGTAATATTGCCTGAATATCGGGATTAACTAATTTTTCAGCCACTGTTTTACCTACTTCCTCATCAGGGGCATAGGTTTCTGTAATTCCTATTTTGTTAAAAATAGTTTTTTGGTGCTTATTAGAAACCCTTGATAAAATTCGCTTTACTCCCATTTCTTGCAAATGAGTACAACACAGTAGTGCTGCCTCAAAATTGTTACCCATTGCTACTACAACTGCATCTGTATCGGCTATATTTTGTGCCTCTAAAGCTTTTCTATCAGTAGCATCCAATGCCACAGCATGTGCCACGACATCTTTCATTGCTTCTACTTTTTCATAATCAGTATCAATTGCAATAACCTCTGCCCCACGCTTTGCTAGCGTTCGTGCAATACCATTACCAATCAATCCTAAACCTATTACTGCAAATTTTTCTATCATATCTTTCCGATTACTGGGGCTAAGCTAAGCTATCTAACAAAAACTACAAAATATTCACCAAAAAAGCTTCGTCTTATATCTATTGTTTTAAAAATTTGGGCAGGGCCACATTCGCCAAAAGGACGGCTCATGCGGAGCAGGGGTCTTTCAATCTAAAAGAAGCGTGAGGGATCCGTCAGTGGACGGACACATATTCGTGGAAATCCTTCACGATTTTTTTTTCGGGAAGATTGGGGACAAAAAGCCCGGCATTATTCACCTTTTTCAGGTGGGTGATGTCACGCCCAAATTATTTATCGTGCCAATACTTGAGAGCGATGCATATCTAATTTTAAAAAAATAAATAGCATAATAGAAAATGCCAACATTGATGAACCTCCATAGCTCACAAAAGGAAGTGGAATCCCGATTACAGGAAATAGATTCATCGTCATGCCTATGTTAATCATAAAATGAAAAAATAGAAACGAGGTTAATGAATAGCCAAATACTCGTGAAAAAATAGACCTCTGTCTTTCTGCCAAGAATAATAGGCGAATCAAAAAGCCTCCATAAAGCAAAATAAAAGCACTTGTCTTCCAAAAACCTTGCTCTTCAGCTATAGTTGTAAAAATCATATCGGTGTGTTGTTCTGGCACAAAATCACCTTGTGTAATGTCTCCTTCCAAAAACCCCTTGCCTTGAGTACCTCCAGAGCTAATGCCAGTAAGTGCCCTAATCACTTGCCAACCCGCACCTAATTTATCTTTGTATGGGTCAAATAATGTAGCCACCCTATTTTGTTGGTGTTTTTGTAATACATTATTATAAACAAAACTAGAACCCGTCACCACGCCTACACAAAACAACCAAGCACCAAATAATAGTCCCATCACAGATTTATTTTTCCTAACAAAGTATCCCAAAGCAATTGCCAAGCCCGTAATAGACAGGTATACTGGCAATAAACCTTTACCGTAAAAGGCATAAGAAACCGACACTGCAAAAAGAGTAATAACGACCAATCCTAATAAGGGGATAATGAAGCTAAGCCCTTCTCTGTAAAACATAAACATCAAACTAAAAAACACCAATACTGTTCCTGTTTCATTTTGTAATAAAACGATAATTGAGGGAAATAATATCAAGCCTAACAATGAACTTGTATCTTTATTCATCCCGATTTTAAAATGTGGAGATTCGTCTATATATTTAGCCAAACCAAGGGCAATAGCTACTTTTACAAACTCAGCAGGCATAATTTTAATCGGTCCCAGCGGAATCCAAGCCTGTGCTCCGTTTGTTGCCTTCCAAAGAAACGGGAGTAGCAAAAATAAGATTGCTAGTCCATATGCTAAGTAACCTAATGAAAAATAGAGTTTAAAATCTATTAAGAGAATCAGAATGGTCAATAATCCAGCAATCCCCAAAAACAAAACTTGCTTACCAGAATGTGTGTCTAAGTTGAAAAAAGACACCTCGTCTAAAACATTGTAATCTGCTGCATAAATATTAAGACAACCTATGGTTACAATTGCCAAATACATCAACAAAGTCAGCCAATCAAATTGTTTTATAAGACTATTTTCTCTCATTCCACAAATTTCTTTTCTAAAATTCTTTGTTCTTTGTATTTGTTAGAGATTTCTCTTTTAATATATTTCTCTATCATCAAACTAGCGATAGGTGCTGCCCAAGTACCTCCGTATCCTGCATTCTCTACATATACAGCTATTGCTATTTTAGGATTTTCTCTTGGGGCAAAAGCCACAAATACCGAATGATCTTCTCCATGAGGGTTTTCTGCTGTTCCTGTTTTTCCGCATACTACAATGTCTTTTGTAATGGCTCTTCTTGCTGTTCCGCTTTCTACTACTTGTTGCATTCCATCTATAATTGGCTCAAAGTAAATGCTTCGTACTCCTGTCTGATGTTTTACATGATAAGGTGCTAACACATCGCTTGTGTCTCCTTTTATTTCTTTTATAGTATGAGGCGTGTAATAATAACCTTTGTTGGCAATAATCGCAGCGATATTTGCCATCTGCAATGGCACTACTAATAATTCTCCTTGTCCTATTGCGTTAGAAATAATTGTAGAGGATTTCCAACGGTGGGCACCTCCATACCATCTGTTATAAAATTTAACACTTGGTATTTGTCCACCTTTTTCGTGTGAAATATCTGAACCTAGCCTATGTCCCAATCCGAAATTATTTAAGTATTTTGCCCAAATTTTAAAGCCATACTCTGTGTCTTTATAGTCATTTTTAAATACATTTCTTTGAAGCATTTTTTTGTACAAAAAAGAAAAATACCAATTGGATGATAGTTTAATAGCACGTTTTATATCATAAACTCCTATAGGGGCATGGTCTCCCATGTTAGGATAAGGACGAACATATGTTTTTTCTGTTGGTGTAATAATACCTTCTTGCATTGCAATAGCTGCTTGTACTAATTTAAAGATTGAGCCTGGCGGGTATCCTGCTTGACAAGTCCTGTCAAACAAAGGCTTTAGTGTATCTTTTGCTAAAACAGAAAAATTATCTGAGTAAGCTCTTCCTTTTAGTACGTTAGGGTCATAAGAAGGTGCCGAAATTAAAGATAATATTTCTCCTGTGCTAGGTTCTATCGCTACAATACTACCTATCTTACCTCCCATTAGTAGCTCACCGTATTGTTGTAATTCTAAATCAATAGATGCTACCAAGTTAAAGCCAGGTTGAGGAAGTGTATCAAACTGTCCCTCCATAAATGCTCCCATTTCTATCCCTCTTGCTGATACTTTGACGTGCCTAAGCCCTATTTTTCCTCTCAATTCTGTCTCGTACGTTTTTTCTATTCCAGTTTTTCCGATATAATCTCCTGCTATATATCCTGATTTAATATCCAGTTCTCGTGCACTAATCTCGGCAATATACCCTAACGTATTTGCCATACTTTTATGAGGATAAACACGACCTATACGTGGGACAAACTCAAACCCTATAAAACGAAACCTATCTTGAATCACGGCGTATTCTTCTTGACTAAATTGCTTGATAAAAGGAATTGGCTTCACATAGCTATAGTCTCTTCTTTTACGCATTTCAACAGAGTATTCTAAAAACTGTTTGCTAGAGATACTAAGCACTTTACACAAAGCTAGGGTGTCCACACCTTTTGCTTTAGAAACCGTCACCACCAAATCAAAAATCGGTTCATTTGCTACAATCAGTTTCCCTCTTCGGTCATAAATAACTCCCCTGTGAGAGTATTCTGTTTTTTTCTTAAAGCTACTTTTGTACGCTACTTTTTTGAATTTAACATCCACCGCTTGTAAATAATAAAGCCTAGAAACTAATGTCAATGACACCAATGCAATAAATCCTCGAATTATATACGATGACACCGTATTCATACCTTTATTTTCAAAGTTTTATTAAAAAATAAAAAATAAGCCATCATCATAAAAAACAAAGTCAGTACCGTACTCAATAGAGTCTGATAAAATACTCTTAAGATTAATCCTGATTGAGAAGCTTCTAATAGCGAAAAGAATAAAATATGAAAAAATGTAACTAAACTAATGTAGGAAAAGTACCCTATTAAACCCATACTACTCGTATTAATCCATAATTCATCTTCTTTGATATCAGACAAACCCAACAAAGAAAGAACTTTAGGCTTCGTAAAACCTATAAATGTTGCCACTGCGGCATGCATACCTAAGGTGTCTTCGGCAACGTCTACCATCAAGCCTAACGCAAAACCTATCAAAGTATTCAATACAATATTCTTGCTTGGGTACAACAGTAAAATAATCAGATAGAAAAAACAATACGAGTATGAACCCAAATGAAAGTGCCGAAAAACAACAATCTGTAGCATGATAATAATAATTCCCGTAATTAAACGTATCCTTGTGAACCTATTCAACATGAGTTTTATTCATTAATTCCTTAACAATATCTGCGTCTTTATTTCGCACAACAGACACATACCTTACCATAGAGAAATCTGTACTTAGCTTCACCCTCACCTCTTGAAATAGTTTATGTTCATTTTTGATAACAGAAGAAACTATACCTATCATTTTATCTGCCGGAAACACTGAGTTATACCCTGAAGTCACCACCGTATCACCTTTATTTATTTTTACATGCAAGCCTATGTCTTCCAACACGCAAAAAGCAGGATCTCTCCCCTTCCATGTGACGGAACCTTGGGCATTGTTTTTTCTCAACTGAGCTGCCACTCGTTGGTTTATGTTTAATAATGACGATGCCACCGCAAACTTATCAGAAGTAATCATAACTACCCCTATTACACCATTTGGTCCTAAAATAGCCATATTTTCTTCTATTCCATCTTGCGTTCCTTTGTCTATCAATAAATAGTTTTCTGTTTTGAGATAATCATTTTTCAACACCTTAGCCGAAAAAACTTCATACTGTCTATTTGCGTTCAAAGAGTATGTAGAGTCAAACTCTACATTCATAGACAATGCCTTAATCACCAAAGAGTCACCTAACGAGTCTAATTGAACCACATAAGGGTTCAATACCTTTTGATTTTTTAACAACTGCTGATAATATAAACCTTGTGATTTATATAACTCAAGGTCTTCTAAAAGTTTTGCATTGTACTCAGCCAACTGTTTATTTTCTTCTCTTAAACCAAGATACCCTGTTACACTGCTTACTCCCGTCATAGCCCCTGTAGAGAGCCAATTGGTCGAGTGAAGGTATGATGCTCTCTGAAAAGGATTAAAAGACACCAGTAAACTAATACACAATATCTCTAAAATTAAAAACAATAATAAGGACTTGTACCTTAATAATAATTCTATAATTTTCTGCATGGCTTAGCTCTAGCTCATTAGCACTCCTTTGTATTTTTCTAAGTCTTTAAGAGTCTCTCCTGTCCCCCTCACTACCGCTCTTAATGGATCTTCAGCTACCTTTACAGGAAGCTTAGTCTTCATTGACAATCGTTTATCCAAGCCTCTTAGCAAAGCTCCACCTCCAGTTAAGTTGATTCCAGTTTCATAGATATCAGCCGAAAGCTCTGGAGGTGCTGTCTCTAACACTTTCAGTACCGCCTCTTCTATCTTGGTAATTGATTTATCCAAAGCAAAGCTAATCTCAGAATAAGAAACATTAATCACCTTAGGAATCCCTGTCATCAAATCTCTACCTCTTACTTCATAATCTTCTGGAGGATTATCCAACTCTGTAAGAGCTGATCCAACCTCTATTTTGATACGCTCAGCAGTACGCTCACCAATCAGTAAATTATGCTGACGTCTCATATAATCCAAAATATCCTTACTAAACACATCTCCCGCCACACGAATAGATTGATCTGTAACAATACCAGAAAGTGCAATAACAGCGATTTCGGTAGTACCACCACCTATATCTACCACCATCGTACCATAAGGTTTTGCAATGTCTATCCCCAACCCTATTGCCGCAGCAATTGGCTCATAAATCATATAAACTTCTTTGGCACCAGCACGATGAGCAGAATCCTTTACTGCTCGCAATTCTACCTCTGTAATCCCTGACGGAATACAAATCACCATTCTATGATTGGGAGTAAAAAATCTATTCCCCGTATCAATCATCTTAATCATCCCACGAATCATCTGCTCTGCTGCTGTAAAATCTGCAATTACACCATCCTTAAGTGGGCGAATAGTTCTAATGTTATCATGCGTTTTTTCATGCATTTGCATCGCATCTCTACCAATCGCAAGCACTTTGTTGTTAATCTTGTTGATGGCTATAATTGATGGTTCATCCACTACCACCTTATCTTTGGTGATAATCAATGTATTTGCCGTACCAAGGTCAATTGCAATATCGCTAGTAAAAAAGTCAAATAATCCCATAATATCCGTTTATCAAGTCAATTTCATCCGTATAATTCTAAATGTAATTAAAAAAAACGGATTAGTCTACCTTGATTAAATATTATTAGAATATTTTTTATCCTCATCAAAAAAAGAAAAAGAAGGGCAATCCCTCGCAGTACTTCGCTATCGCTTCATACAGCAATTCGGGTCGGGCTATTCACTATATCTTTTTTGTTTTTTTTCTGTGTTTCGACAAACTCAACACAATTTAAAAAAAAAACAAAAAAGGATGTCGTTTCTATCCCTTTTGCTTCCAGAAAAAGCAAAAAGATGATCCGTATAAAATGATGAAGGATCTTGAAAATAATTTGGTTTGAATTTTGTTTAAAACAATGTAAAATTTATACCTTAGTACACATGAACAAACATATCTTAACATCTCTTTTTTCACTCCTTTGGGCTAACCTTTTATTCGCTCAGATAGATCCAGACGCACTTGGTTATTACGACTATGCGATGCGTTATACACAAGAAAACTCTGGATTCTCACCCAGAATGCAAGCTTTAGGCGGAGCTCAAACTTCCTTAGGAGCAGACTACAGTCAACAAGCACAAAACCCTGCTGGACTAGGTTTGTACCAAAAATCAGACATCGGCATCACATTTGGTAATGACTTTAACCAATTTGAACAAAACATAAACTACAATACCACAGACATCAACAAACACCAATTCAACATCCAGTCAATGGGCATTGTGATTGGTAGCACCGACTTTAACAAAGTTTGGAAAAATCACAACATAGGATTCTCCTATAATCGATTAGGAAGCATCTTAAACCCCATCAAATACTCACGTCATAATCAATCAAACTCTTTACGAAACTTCCTTGTCAACACCGCCCAAGGTACAAATTTTAGTATCTTTAGAGACCAACTAGACAAAAACGGGAAAGTAGAAGACATTTGGGGATTGGCTTACTATACCTTTCTACTCAACACCAAAAACGAGACCAGCAAACCAGACGAATACTTTACCTTTAACCCACACACACCTGATATAGTCAATGAAAAAATTAATCACAAACACAGAAACATGCAATACAACATGAGTTATGGAAATGGAATAGATGATAAATTCTATTGGGGAATATCTTTAGGAATTCGTTCAGTATATGAATCTAAAAAAAGATGCTATACTGAAGCACCAGATGCTACACTAAAATCATTTACTCTAGAAGAAACAGAAGCCACCCAAGGCTTAGGAGCTAACTTCACAGTAGGAATCATAATCAAGCCAATTGACGCATTACGAATTGGTTTTTCTTATAAAACATCTACAGCAATGGAACTTAGCGAAAATTATAAAGCATCCATCTCCGCCGAATACGACAACTACACCTTACCTAATAATGAAATTCTCACAAAAGAAAAGTTTGAAACTATAGATTTCATCACTAACTACACCTTAAAAATACCATCTCTAACCTCTCTTGGCATTTCTTATTTTTTCAAAGACAAAGGGTTTATTACTGCTGACGCAAAATTTAGCCCCGTCAAAAAGGCACGCCTAAAGTCTACAAGTATCGATTTTGAAGCCGACAATATCACTATCAAAAACCTGTACCGTAATCAAATTACTGCTAATATAGGTGGAGAACTTCGGTTCGGAAAAAGCTTTGTACGAGCAGGTACTGGACTTCAAAACTCTCCTTATAAATTCTACCGTACTGTCTACCCACATTATAGTTTCGGACTCGGACAGCAACTAGGTGATGGTACATATGTAGATATTTCTTTTGAGCACAGAAAACTCTTATTTAATCAATATAGACCTTATTCAGGTGCTAGCACTGTTAACACTATTGGTCTTCGTAACAATATCAGTATTAGCATCCACCAAATTATCCTCTAGCTCTCAAGCGAAAATAACAAGTCTTTTATCTGGATATTATCCCCCTCTACTATGTGATGAGCTTCTTCGTAATATTTCTTACGATTTTCGAGTTTAAATCTTATTTCTTTCTTTAATTCTTCTCCTGTTTTATCTTTTAACAAAGGGCGATGTTCTACCTCTTTCCCATATAGCCTTTTGTATAATTCTTCTACACTTACTTTGAGATATAACGACTTCCCATTTGAATTGATTTGCTCTATATTATCAAAAAAACACGCTCCTCCTCCTCCTGTTGCTACTAAAACATTTTCTTTCAAAAAAGTATCATGTAAAACTACTCTCTCTAAGTTTCGGAAATAATCTTCTCCTTTAGTTTTAAAAATATCTGAAATCGTAGATCCTTCAGTCAGTTCTATAGCCTCATCCAAATCAATGAACTCAAGTCCTAATTCCTTTGCTAAACCAATCCCTAACGTTGTCTTCCCACAACCTGGTAAACCTATTACATATATACTAGCCATCAATTATCTAGTTTGATCCGTGGGTCTAATAAAGCATAAATAATATCTACTAAAATATTTACCAGCACAAAAACTACCGCTACAAATAATGTAGTCCCCATTACCAATGGGAAATTTTTAGCAAACACCGCTTGAACAGTTACAGCACCCAGTCCACCCCAACTAAATATCATCTCTACAAAAAAAGCACCTGCCAACAATGAAGCAAACCAACCCGATATAATCGTTACAACAGGATTAAGTGCATTACGCAATACATGTTTAAAAACAACGACTCTTTCGCTAAGCCCTTTTGCTCTAGCAGTACGGATATAATCTTCTTTTATTACATCCAAAACTGAAGACCTCGTAAGCTGTACAATAATTGCCAAAGGTCTAATTCCTAAAGTCAAAGCAGGGAGAAAGAGGTTTTTCAATACTAGCGTCTTGCCTTTAAATGGGTCTATTTCAACCATATAGCCAAATAAGTTAAGATTAGTAAATGCTTGTAGCTTTACAGCGAACAAAAAGGCTAATAAAACTCCCGACACAAAACTGGGAATAGAAATTCCCAAGATACTCCCTGACACTAACAACTTATCAAGCCATGAGTTTTGTTTTAATGCTGCCCAAATACCTAACAATATTCCAAAAATGGATGCCAACAACATGGCAGTAACTGCTAGCCATAATGTACGAACAAATCCTTCAGATAACACTTCACTTACCAATCGGTTATCTGTAAATGATCTACGCATATAAGGACTCTTGAATACCAAAACACCTGAAGAATTTCCAAAAAGTTCGGTATAATCATACTTAACTTGGTTCTTGTCACTACGCTCATGCCAACTCAATAACGACAAGTCATTCATATAGTGTAAATACTGTTGACCAAGAGGCTTGTCTAAGCCATACTCACGCATCAGCGAACGCTGAGATGCTAAATCGCTACGTTGTCCCATCATCATGGACACAGGGTCACCTGGTAATACTTGGAAAATAAAAAAAACGACTGTCACTACTCCCCAAAGTACCAACAAACCATATAACAAACGCTTAATTAAAAACTGTATCATAAACTCACTTTATACTAGTAATGCTAAAGTACAAATATTAACTCATAAATATCATTCTGAATATAATAAAACTTAACTCTGTGTAATATTTGTGTTAGGTATTCTCGTACTAAATCTAGGGAACGGAAAATCATATCTTCTAATACCCGTTTACTTTTATTTTTTTCTAATCGCTATTCTCTAATCGCTATTTACTGTTTTCTCTTGACTCATTCCCGCTTTAGCTGACACAAAAAAAACTTTCAGTAACAAACTAACATAGTTCACGTTAAAATAACATGTAACTAACCTTAAACATAAATAAATACTTTGTATATATTTTAGAATGTGCTGATAAAAGCTATTACACAGGAATGACTAATAACTTGATGAAAAGAGTTTCCTAACATCAATCTGGACAAGATAAAAAACCCTATACTTTCAAAAGAAGACCTGTTAATGTTAAGGTAATCTTTTCTATTCATTTTCAAGAAATAAAACAAGCTATTATAAATAACGATTGGAAGCAGCTTAAAGTATTATCCCAACCAAAAAATAACAATTATACCATTTTGATCGTAATATGAGTCTAATTTAGATTGAATTGTTTTTTTCAATATCGAGGAAAAATGATTTAGCATAACTGGTTACGGTAAATTATTTTAACGAAGAGAGTGTAAAAAACAAACAAGATAATTGACGTAGATTATAGTCAATATGGTATTACTTAGTCACTATAATTCATCTTATGAAATTGATTTTAGTGGTTTTTTATTCTGCCTTCGACAAGCTCTGGCTGACACAAAAAAGTTGACCTTAGGAAGGTTGTTTTGATTGAAGCTAACGCACAAAAAATGTGACAGAGTATTTTCTTGCTAAATCTGGAGAACAAAAGAACATCTCTACTAATACTCATACTCGTTTACTTTTTTTTACTAATCGCTATTGACTCATCTCCGCTCTGGATGACACAAAAACATCTCTCTAATCGCTATTTACTCTTTATATTTATTGTATAAAACAAAAAAGGGACTCAAACGAGTCCCTTTTTTCAATATTAAAATTATCAATCTAGAATTCCCAAAGATTATGCTCGTATTCTAACAACTCAAATGCTTTCCATTGAGAAGCCATAATACCAGTTTTCACATCTCCACCGTAAACATCTATTAGATATTCATCGTTAGGGTTAGAAACTTTGATAATATAACCGTGGAATAATCTTAACTCAAATGCATCAGCAAGATTTCTATGCTCAGAATCATTGGCAGGGTTAATCCAAAGTGCTTCTGGATTTCCTACAAATAATTTGTCATGTAATTCTTTATAACTAAATGACGCAATCGGAACATCAATTCCCTTGATATTATCTGGGTGATCTGCCGATAAGAAGAAATTAAAAGCTATAATGTCATAGTATAGTCTCGAACGTTTTTTATCGAAAATCATATCTTCTTTTAAATCCATCAAGTATAAATCAGATGGGAAGTAATACTCACCAGAACCAGTTTTCACTTCTTCTACTGGTGCTTCTTCCTCTTCAGGTTCTGGGTCACCCCAACCACCTGCATCATCAGTACTTTCATCTTCGCTTCCCCAATCATCCTCTTCTTCTTCATCACCAGAGCTTGGTAATTCAATTGCAAGCATAAACTCATCAATAGTCATCTTTGTAGTCAAAGAATCATTTGAATATGGAGTTATAATACCTGCCTTTACCGCTTCCAAAATGACTTTCGTCATTTCATTACCTCTTGCAAATAATGGTTGATTTTGTTTTTCTCTTAAATCAAGGCGACGAGTAATCGTTTTTTTCCACATAACATCAGACTTATGAATTTTTTTTAATCCCATCGGATTGAACCCATCATCTGTAGTCTCTTGTGAAAACCCTAATGAAGAAATCCCAAGAGATAAGATTGCTAAGGTAGATAACATTATATTTTTCATATCACTAATTCGTTTGATTACTATTCTTACTTAGCTAGAGGCACTACTACTAACCCATCTAGACCTCTAAGTCTAATGTTTTGAGCTCCTCCAGCATAACGAGAACGTTGTACATTAGTTACTTCAACTAAAATACGGTCTCCTGGTTTAGCTGCTTGAGCCATGCCACCTAGTTTTACATTACTCCCATTAATAGAAACAGCTCCTCCTACTGGTCTTCTACCACGTACTAACTGTACTTTACCAGCACTAGCACGGTATTTAGAATCTCTAGGCAAGTTAGTCTTAAAATAAGTATCTGTAATCTCTGCTTTCACTTTAATACTACGTGGAGGTGCTATTCCTTGTTTAAGATCTGCGGGACGACCTTTCACATAAACCACAATTCTTGGCTTAGGTACTGGGCGTACTTTAAATTTCTCAACTCCTAAAGTAGAATTCCCTGACCTTACAGTCAAGCTCACACCCTTAGCACCAGCATTAGGTATAATAATTACAGCTCCTTTTTTAGCTCCTTTACGTACTTGTGCACCAGACGCCGAAAATGATGGGCTATAATCTGCTCCTAAAGCAGGACAGTTAATTTGTAAAGCATTACCACACTGCTCATATAATGCTGCTACAGCAGATGATTGTACTTGAAGCACAGGCTTAGCTACGAAATATTCGAAAGTTTCTGTATATGTTTTCTCTTCACCAGCACCATCTTTCATAATAATCTTACCTTTCCAGCTTTTTCTTTTTAAGTTAGGATTACCCTTTACTGCTGCTCCACTAAATGAAGTTCTAAATTTCACTATTCCTTCACCATTCTTAACAGTTAGTTTTTGACCTCCATTGTACATCACAGGCACAAATGAACTTGCAGATGATGAAGCCGTAATGAATAATTTTGCTTCATACATAGTACCCGCTGCTACTGTCTTAGATTCAGCAGATGCCATTGGAAGAATTTTATCAAACTTTATATCCTTAGCACCAAATGTACCTTTAATAGCAGTCAAAATCTTAGACCTCAAGTTCATCACTTCAGCATCTTTTTGTCTCAAGATAGCTAGAGCTGCAATCATTGGTGAATGTCCAAATGAAATTTCTAAGAACTCTTTGCCTCTTTGATTTGGATCTTTTGCTGTAAAAGGGTCTTCTTTGGCATCTTTAGTTAAATTAAGCTTAGCATAAGCATCTGCTTTACCACCCGTTAATTTGGCTACATCTTTTTGTACCACATTAACCATTTTAGTAAAGGCGTCCAATTTAGCCTCAAACTCCTTACCTAATTTAGTCCCCTTTTCAGTTGAACCAAGAAGAATTGTTGATGACACTTCGGGATCTTTCATTCCTGTAGGAACTCCTTCCTCATCTACACCTCCTGATTTCTCAACTAACGTTGTGCTAATTGAAGTAATCATTCCATGAATCTCATTAGCTAAAACATCTAACTTTTTCGCCTCTTCTAATGCCCTTAAAGCATCTTCACGACCATCTTCTTTAGCTTTAGCTTCAATTGCTGCAAATGTTGCTTTAGATGACTCATTAGAATCTTCAACCATTGCACCAAGTGATTTTTCTATTTGAATGAACTTGAACATAATATCAGAACTTACCTGCAATGCAAGCATCGCAAGTAGTACTAGATACATAAGTCCAATCATTTTTTGCCTTGGGGTTTCTTTTCCTCCAGCCATAATTTCTTATATTTTTCTGTTTAACAATTATTTTAATTCAATTAACTTTTTTCTCTTATTTACCTCTCATTGCCGAAAGCATAGAACCGTAAACAGTGTTCAATTGAGTTAAGTTAGTTGTTAATGATGAAAGATTTTTCTTGAATGATTCAGTCTCTTTAGACGCTTCAGACATGTTTTCCATTGCGGTAGATAAGTTCGAGTAGAATTTATTCATTGCTTTGATATGTTGATTAGCATCTTGAAGTTCCATTTCATACACAGCGTTTAGAGAACCTAAGTTTTTAGTAATCGCCTGTACTTGTGCATGATACTCACCAGCATCACTAGCTACATTGGCCATCCCTGACATTGCATCTGCAGTTGTCTTGAAAGAAGATGACATCTGAGCCATTGTACTAGAAGCGTCTTTAGTATTAGAAGCGAATTCTTGTGTAGCGACAGAAGCGTCAGCTAAAGTACTCATATTACTTACATTAGAACTAAGACTCTTAAGTCCTTCACCTAAAGACGAAATTGTATTTTGGTCGATATTAGCAGTCGACATCATATCGCTTAATGATTTAGACAAACCCTCTTCAGTAGCTGCGTCATCACCATAACTACCATCATACTCCTCTGATAGTTGAGGGTAAACTCTTGACCATCTTTCCAAACCTACTTCATGTGGTGGATGTGGTGCAAAGGCAAACACAATAAATAGCGCGGCCTCTGTACCTAGACCAATAACAAGCATTGGACCTGCAAATGGCCAGTGCATAATTTTAAATAAAGCTCCAATAATTACTACCGATGCACCTAAACCAATAATAACTGGTGCAATATTTTCATAAAAATTTTCTTTGAATCCTCCTTTTGCTGACATAACTTCTTTTGTTTTTAGATTTTACTTGTTTAAATTAATTGATTTGATAAGCTCTTAATTAAAATTCCGAACCTGATGAACGACCTAAATAAGTCATTGCACAACGAAATCCTATATAAGACCTTGTAGTATCTTCATACTGAAACTCTCTCGTACCTGTTTCTAAGTAGTACGCAATATCTTTCCATGACCCACCTCTTACTAACTTACGAGGTTCGTTAGGATCTAAATATCTAGGATTCAAATCCCATACAACTGGAACTGCTGCTTCATAAAAGGCATCTTCACACCATTCTGACACATTTCCTGCCATATCATATAAGCCGAAGTCATTTGCAAAATACGATGCTACTGGTGATGTATACATAAAACCATCATCATAATAATTACCTCTACCTGGCTTAAAATTTGCTAACATACACCCTTTTGCATTACGTATATAAGGGTTACCCCAAGGGTATTTTGCCATATCACGACCACCTCTTGCTGCATACTCCCATTCTGCTTCCGAAGGAAGACGAAAACTAGGCATAGAAAACATTCCGTTTTCTTCTCTCCAAGTATTCATATACTCAGTTCTCCATTTACAAAAATAATGAGCCGCTTCCCAATCAACACCTACTACTGGATATTCATCAAATGCAGGGTGTGCATAGTAATACTCCATCATAGGATCACCATAGTGATGAGAAAAATCTTTCATCCATACAGTTGTATCTGGGTAATACAAACGTTTTAATTCTTCATCATCAGCAATACTTTCAGTACCTACCGAATCTTCCATTAATGCATATATAAATTGACGATACTCATTATTAGTAATTTCAGTATCATCTACATACATACCACCAATTGTAATTTGTCTATTGGGGTTGTTTTGAGATGCAGGGACATTTTGATCTGCCTGCCCCATGTGAAAAGTACCTGATGGACATACAACCATTCCCCAAGGAATTGTTTGCCCCCATCCCATACGATCTGGAACACCAACTAAATCACCTCCACCGTCTGCTACACCTTTGCTGCAACTCGACGTAAAAAGTGACCCAACTACCAGTAGGCTTCCCACCAATAATTTAGCGATAACACTATTTTTATTCATAACACTCATTTTATTTCCTAATAACTCTATAATCACACACTCCATCTTAACAGAGGAAAGAAGTCATTTCAACACAAATTCACTTTTTCTTTCTTCTATCAGTCTTCCAATATAAAAGAATTTTATTTAAAAAAAAAGAATTCTACTCAACTTTTCGATATCTCGGAGATTTTAATGGTACAAATTTATCCGAATTGTTAAATGGTAACACATAAGACATCATAATCTCATGAGAAGTTTTTTGCTTTGCAGAACTCCCTTGAGTCACCCAATCAAATGCGTAACCAATTCTTAAAGCCTTATTCTGCAATAAAGAGACGCCTAATAAAATCACTATATCATCATTTCGTAGTCGCTTGCCTTCCGCCCCTACAACCTTATCCGAAATAGATTGTCTAAATGACAAACCTCCCCAATATTTATACTTCTGAAAATCTGCTACTACTCCATAATTAAATGATGTCTCTGAAAAATCAGATTGAACTAGGGCATTTGGCATCAATCGAATATCTTGAGAGAGCCCTACAAAATAGCCTCCTTGCAAATACAGATGTCTTGCTTGACGTGAATTAATTGCTCCTATACCATAATCAAAAGTAGCTGCCGATAAATGAGAAACAGAAATCCCTGCAAAAAACTTAGTTGTATTGTACCAAACTCCTGCACCAAAGTCTGGACGAATTTGATTGGTTTTTCCTGCTATTTTCAATTGATCCACTACATCATCATCAGCATCTCTAGCCCGAAGTATGGATCCATCTATACCTTGAGACAAAATCCCCACACGCAAGCCTGTGCTGATTACACCATCATTTTTTAATCTAATCTGATACGCAAAGGATGCTTTCGCTGTTAATGCTTTATATGGTCCCAATCTATCATAAGTAATATACCCACCTGTTCCTGCATTGTTAAAATACGATTTATTGATTTTAAGCGGGTGAGAAAAAGAAAGCATCTGTGTACTTGGTGCTCCTCCTGGATCTAAACCTTTATAATTCAACCATTGAGTTCTATGAATGAAGGTTGCCCTACTTAATGGCTCAACACCTGTGTAACCTGGGTTGTAATACAATTGATTAAATGTATAATGACTCCAATGAGCATCTTGTTGTGCCATTGCGTTCACCGACAATAAAATCAATATAATGAGTCCTATTTTTTTCATATCCACTACAAGTATTCTCTACATTACGAGTTCTAAGATTATAAAGTTAATAAAAAAAATGAAATCTCAATCCATTTTAACAAAAAAAAACCTCACAAATGTGAGGCTTTAAATACTTTTACCTAAATGATAACTCCTATTTACTTGCCGCTAAAGCTTCGGCACCACCTACAATTTCTAAAATTTCTGTAGTAATTGCTGCTTGACGTGTACGGTTATAAACTAACTTGAGGTCTTTTAATAATTCTCCTGCATTATCTGTAGCTTTATCCATCGCTGTCATACGAGCACCATGCTCAGAAGCATGAGAATCCAATATTGCTTTATAAAATTGTAGTTTTAATGATTTTGGAATCAGCTCTTCTACAATATATTGCTTAGACGGCTCATAGATATAATCCGTTGAGATTACTATTTCTTCCTCCTCTTCGTTTTCAGACTCTAGAATTGGCAAAAATTGACTCTTACGAAGAATCTGTACTGCTGCGTTTTTGAACTCATTATAAATAACATCAACTCTATCAAAAGAAGTTTCTTCAAACTCTGACATCACAAATTCTGCTGCAAGCTTAGCTTTATCAAAAGATAACTCACTAAACATTTGTACATAATCTTCATTGATTGTGTAACCTCTTTTGGTAAAGTATTCATTCGCTTTTTTTCCTATACAAAGTAATTCTACATCACCTTTAGCATATTGGCTTGCATAATTTTCTTCAATATGAGCTTCTGTAGCTTTTGCAACAGACGAGTTAAACCCTCCACAAAGACCTCTATCGGAAGTAATCACTACAAGTAATACACGATTAATTTCACGTGCTATACCGTATTTATTATCCGAAATACTATCCAACGTAGCTGAAACATTAGATAAAATCTCATCTAATTTTTTAGCGTACGGTCTTATTTGAGTGATAGCATCTTGTGCTCTACGAAGCTTAGCAGCCGAGACCATTTTCATGGCTTTGGTGATTTGCTGTGTAGAACTTACTGATTTAATCCTATCTCTTACGTCTTTTAAATTTGCCATTTATATTACAAATCTCAATGAATGAAAAAAGTGCAGTACGAATACTACACTTAATATGATCTAATTATACTGCGTAAGTAGCTGCTAAATCTTTAGCAGTTTTCTTCAATACGCCTGTAATGTTATCGTCTAATTTACCTTGTCTTAATAAATCTAAAACATCTCTGTTTTGTGTATTTAGCAAACTTAAGAATTCGTTTTCAAATTCTTTTACTCTAGCTACAGGCACATCATCAAGCAAGCCATTAGTTGAAGCATATATAATTGCAATTTGATCTTCTACTTTCTCTGGTGAGAATTGTTTTTGTTTTAGGATTTCTAAGTTTTTACGACCACGGTCGATAGTCAACTTAGTAGCTGCATCCAAATCAGAACCGAATTTAGCAAAAGCTTCTAACTCACGAAATTGTGCTTGATCTAATTTTAAAGTTCCTGCTACTTTTTTCATTGCTTTTACTTGAGCATTACCACCTACACGAGATACCGAGATACCTACGTTAATTGCTGGGCGAATACCTGAGTTAAACAAGTTAGACTCTAAGAAAATTTGACCATCTGTAATTGAAATCACATTGGTAGGAATATACGCTGATACATCTCCTGCTTGAGTTTCAATAATTGGAAGAGCTGTTAATGAACCACCACCTTTTACTAAACCTTTAAGCGATTCAGGTAAGTCATTCATGTCTTTAGCGATTGTATCAGAAGTCGTAATTCTTGCCGCACGCTCCAATAATCTAGAGTGAAGGTAAAATACATCTCCTGGATATGCCTCACGGCCTGGAGGTCTTCTTAATAATAAAGAAACCTCACGATATGCTACTGCTTGTTTTGACAAATCATCAAATACTACTAATGCTGCACGTCCTGTATCTCTAAAAAACTCTCCAATCGCTGCTCCTGTAAATGGTGCGTAAACCTGCATTGACGCTGCCATCGCTGCTGTTGCTGCCACTACGGTAGTATAAGCCATCGCACCACCTTTTTCTAATACATTCACAATTTGTGCTACCGTAGATGCTTTTTGACCTATAGCTACATAAATACAGTAAACTGGCTCGCCTTTGTCATAAAATTCTTTTTGATTAAGGATTGCGTCAATTGTAACGGCTGTTTTACCTGTTTGACGGTCACCAATCACAAGCTCTCTTTGCCCACGTCCAATAGGAATCATGGCATCGATTGCTTTAATACCTGTTTGAAGCGGCTCAGTTACCGGCTGACGGAAAAGTACTCCTGGTGCTTTTCTTTCAATCGGCATCTCAAAAAGTTCTCCTTCAATTGGACCTTTACCATCAATAGGTTTTCCTAATACGTCTACCACACGACCAATGATTCCTTCGCCTACCATTACAGAAGCAATTCTTTTGGTTCTCTTTACGGTATCGCCTTCTTTAATTTTTTCGCTAGAAGCTAATAATACAGCTCCTACATTGTCTTCTTCAAGGTTCAAAGCGATTGCTTCTGTACCATCTTCAAACTCAAGCAACTCTCCTGCTTGCGCACCAGTAAGCCCGTAAATACGTGCTACACCATCTCCAATTTGAAGAACTGTACCAACTTCTTCTAATTCAGCCTCTGATTTGAAGCCTGCAAGTTGCTCTCTTAATATTGCTGAAACTTCGTCTGGTTTAACTTCCGCCATGATGATTTATTATTTACTTAGTAAATTGATTCTTTGCCTTTTGTAATATACTCTTAACAGATGAATCCAGCTGTTTATCTCCAATAGTTAATACATAACCACCGATAAGATTTTCATCTACTTCCTCTTCTATTGTTATTATTTTTCCTCCTGCTATTTTGGCTACTAACGATTCTATTTCAGAACGCAAGCCTACACTCAACTTAACAGCCGTCTTAACTTTGGCACGTGTAATGCCTTTTATCAATTCGTATTCTTTCTGAAAAGCTTTTGCAATGCCTTGAAGGTCTGACTCTCTTCCTTTTTTGATAACTAACGCAAAAAACTTAGAAGTCAAATCATTTACTTTCCCTGAGAAAATCTGATTAATGATTTCTAATTTCTTTCCGCTCGGAATAATTGGTGAGCTAAGCATCAAAGAAAAATCTCTATTCTCTGTAGAAACTGTAGAAAATAATTTCATATCCTCTGTTACAGCATCCAAGATGTTGTTTTCTTGTGCTAACTCTATTAATGATTTCGCATAACGCGATGCTACTCTATAAGATACAGCCATTATTATGCAGTTACTGTTGCGTCTTTAAGGTAGTCCGAGATTAATTGCTCTTGAGCTCCCTTATTTTCTAATTCTTTTCTTAATACCTTTTCTGCTAATTCTACAGTAAGGCTAGCTGCTTCTTTGCGTAAAGATGCAATAGCTGCTTTTTTGTCACTCTCGAAAGAAGCTTTAGCTTTAACAAGAAACTTATCTGCTTCCTCTCCTGCTTTCTTCATTTCTTCAGCACGAAAAGCTTCCACAGATGTTTGTGCTTCTTTAAGAAGAGCACTTCTTTCTGCTTTTGCGTCTAACAATAGTTTTTCATTGTCAGATTTTAACGAAGCCATTTCTTCACGGGCAGACTCTGCTGCTTTCAATGAATTCTCTATAGACTCCTGTCTATCTGTTAATGCTCCTAAAATTGGTTTCCAAGCAAAAACTCTAAGCAACACAAACAGTGTTAAAAATATAAATGCTGTCCAGACTACTAATCCTATTTCTGGTATTATGTTCATGATTTTTTTATCGTTTTAACCTTTTTTGATACAAAAATCTTCTGTAGCCAACCGCTACAGAAGATTTTTTCAAATTTTTGGAAATTATTTTCCAATACTTTGAAGTGCAACTACCACTCCGAATAATGCGACACCCTCAATAAGGGCAGCAGCAATAATCATTGCAGTTTGGATTTTAGAAGCGGCTTCTGGTTGTCTTGCAATACCTTCTACTGCTGACGAACCAATTTTACCAATTCCAAAACCTGCACCGAATACGGCGATACCAGCTCCGATAGCAGCTAATGTAGCTTGTTCCATAATCAATTATTATTTTGGTTAAACATATATTTACTAATTAATGATGCTCATGCTCTGCTACCGCCTGCCCGATAAATAGGGCTGACAACATAGTAAATACATAAGCTTGCAAGAACGCCACTAGTAACTCTAGTACATTCATAAACAAACCTAGCGGTGCAGAAAGCACACCTAAACTAAGTACCAATGCTAAAATAATGATGTGTCCTGCTGTGATATTAGCAAACAAACGAACAGTTAATGCGAATGGTTTCGTAAACAAACCAATAATTTCCACTAAAGCCATAAAGGGTTTAAGCAGTAAAGGAACGCCTGGCATCCATAATACGTGACCCCAATAATCTTTATTACCACTCAAATTCGTCACAAAAAATGTAATTAGAGCCATCACTACTGTAAAAGAAATATTCCCTGTCACATTAGCCGAACCTGGGAAAAATGGAATAAGACCAAGCATATTATTAATCCATATAAAGAAAAACACTGTCAATAAATACGGCATAAATACGGGTGTTTTCTTAGCCCCTAAATTAGGCTCAACAATATCATTTCTAACGAATTCAATTAAAACCTCCATTAAATTCTGTACTCCAGAAGGTGCCTCACCATTTGTCTTTTTATACTTTCTAGCTACTGGCACAAACAATAACAATAACAACAGCACAGATAAAAGCATTGCAAACACATTTTTTGTAATTGAGAAATCAAAAAACATTTCTCCAGAATCATGACTCCCGAATAGCGACCCCAAGCTAACAGCGTGATCACCAGACTTATTAACAATCTCACCAGCATGATGAATTAACTTATAACCATTTACGGAAACTTCTCCGTGATGAAAATCGCTAGAAAGTACTGTAGTAAACCCTTTTGTAGTCGAATAAATAATAACAGGAAGAGGAATCACCAACTGAGTACCCGCTTTATTATGATAAACTTCGAATTCGTGAGAATCACCAATATGATGGTTAATTACATCCATCATGCTTTCTTCTTTATGAAGTTCTTCGGTATGCTCTTTACCTTCATTTCCAAATGAAAAAATTGATAACAATAACACAAACACTAAAGATAAAATTCTTATGCTCATTCCCGAAATTTGATTATTTCTCATCACCTTATACTCCCCGTTCTTTGGTTACGGCACGCAAGTTAGTCAACAAATATTTTAATTCAAACAAGAGATGAAAGAAATACATAAACATAAATAAAATAGTAAAGGAAAATTGGTTAGAAATACCTTTTTTTAAGATAAACAAAACATACAGCCCACTCAATAAAAAACGAATAGTCATATTAATCATATAATTATGCATGGGTAACATTCTTTTTTGTCGTAAAACCCACGATATACTATATAAAACTATAGAAAGGATAAAGAAAAACTGATATGCACCAATCCAACTAAAATTTAGCGTTAAATAAAAATCAATAAACAGCAATGCTATAAAAAGAAGCCCGTTAGAGAGGAAAAACTGCTTAATCATGTGTAATATTAATAAGTCCCCTAAGTGTCAAGTACAAAGATAGTCCAACACCTAATAACGAGCCTAGAGTTGTATAAAGACTATAATCATTAGGGTACTTTAAGTCAAGTTTCTCTCCTCCCCAATACCCCAAATAAATAGTAGCCCCCATCTGGATTGCCATTCCTGAATATTTCAGGTAATTCTTAAGCTGTTTTTCCTTTTTTGTCATTGCTTATGCTTCCTGACTTAATAGCGATACTACCACTTATATGTGCTCCTTCTTCAATTTTTATCTTACCATATTCTATATTACCCTTAATCTCACATGTAGGAGTACAAGACAAAAAGCCTGCTACATCTACCTGACCTTCTATCGAACCAGAAATTTCTGCCTCTTGGCTTTGTACATTTCCTTTTACAACACCTTCTTTCCCAATTACAATTTTGGATTCGCAAAAAATATTTCCTTGTATTTCTCCATCAAAACGGATTGTTCCTTTTGAATGTAAGTCTCCTATAATTTTAGTGCCGTGCGCAAATTCGTTACGCTTTTGATTTAAATCTTCTTTTTTCATTTTCTTGGATGAATTAAACATATATCATTCTTTTGTAAACGTAAAATACTCTTCAGGATCTAGTTGCACACCTTGGTGCCACAATTCAAATTCTACTTCGGCATAACTCTCTCCTGTCATTTTTTTACCCGAAAGAGCAATCACTTCTCCTATATTAACGTAAGACCCTACTTTTTTGAGTAAAACTCCTAAACCCTTATAAACAGAGGTCAAATTATTTGCGTGATGAATCACCATCATATAACCTTGGTCTTTATCCCAAGTACATAGCTCAACTGTCCCTTCATCTATAGATTGTACTGAGGCATCTTCTTTCATTATAAATGAAATTGTGAAATCAGTACTGCTAAGGGAGTCTTTTTTAGCTTTAAAATAAGCATCTACTGGCAATACCAATAAACGATTGGACATTGGGGTAGAGTAATTAACCGAAACACTTTTTATTGGAGGTTCAGTATTTTCTTCATGCAACCCATTTTGATTTGACTCAATCGGACTTGTTTCCTTTCCCGCTAGCTCTTTGACGACAGCATATTCTGGATCAAGGTATTTTCTAAAACTTTGGATGTATTTATCTTTAGAAGCTATAGCATATTCAAGAGAGTCTACTTCTCTAGCCAAAATGACCGTAGAGTACCTAATCTCATTTAGTTCATTTTCAGGGTTAAACCACTGAGCGAGTAAAGTCTTGGACAGGTACAAACTACCTCCCATTAGTATTGCACTCAACAAAAATAACGAGAGAAACATTTGAGCATAAGTAAAGGTCACAGAGCGACGTTCAGCAAAATCCGCTTCATTACGAATAATTAATTCGTAACGATTGGTAAGCCAAGTCCACAACTTATTTTTCCTTTGTTTTTTTCTCGCCAAAATATTTTATTTTTAATCTTTGGTAACTAGAGAATGTAAATATACAAAAACCCTAGTAAAAACAGCAACTATTAAGGATCCCCGAATCTTTAAGATTCTCAGAAACAAAAAAAGCCTTAATGTTTACACACAAAGGCTTTGGGATTAATGTTACTTAATCTTATAAACTAGCTACGTGTTTGGCTAATTTAGATTTTAAGTTGTTCGCTTTGCTATTGTGAATAACATTATTCTTCGCCAATCTATCTACAAGACCTGTTACTTTAGGAAGTAAAGTCTCTGCAGTTTTCTTGTCAGAAGTTTCTCTTAACCTTTTTATGAAGGTACGAACTGTTTTGTGTTGGAAACGATTTCTTAAACGCTTAACAGCATCAGATCTCATTCTTTTTAATGTCGACTTATGATTAGCCATATTCTTTAATTATTTTAATCTAAATATCTTTCCTTTTCAAATTAAGGAATGCAAACTTATGGGTTTATTTTCTTTTATCAAAAGAATAAAAGGAATGATTTACATAAAATCACTCAAATCTTTTTGCCTCTTCCCAAAAAACGTCCATTTCTCCCAAAGTCATGTCTTTTAGGTTTTTATTTAACTCTTTTGATTTTTGCTCTATATAGTTAAATCTATAAATAAATTTCCTGTTAGTGGCATCTAATGCTTCTTCGGGATCTATGCCTCTAAATCTTGCGTAATTGATTAACGAAAATAACACATCACCAAATTCTTTTTTCTCTTCCTCTCCTATTGCCTGTTCAAATTCTAACAATTCTTCTTTCACTTTTGCCCACACATCCTTCTCATCATCCCAATCAAAGCCTACTCCTCTTGCCTTTTCTTGAATTCTTGTTGCTTTTGTAAATGCTGGCATAGATGTCGGCACTCCATCCAAAACTCCTTTATTCTTCTTTTCTTTCAGCTTTATTTGTTCCCAGTTTCGTTTCACTTCTTCTTCGTTCTCCACCTTTACGTCTCCATATATATGTGGATGTCGGCGAATCATCTTTTCGCAAACCCCGTTGAGAACATCCGCCACATCAAAATCGCCTGTTTCGGATGCAATCCTACTATAAAACACCAAATGTAACATCAAATCTCCTAACTCATTACAGACTTCATCTTTATCTTTGGATAGAATTGCGTCCGAAAGCTCATACACCTCCTCTATTGAGAGGTGACGAATACTTTCTAACGTTTGCTTCTTATCCCAAGGACAGTTGAGTCTTAGCTCATCCATGATAGTGAGTAATCGGTCAAATGCAGCTAATTTTTCTGCTCTTTTTAAGTCTTTGGGAGGTGTGTTTTCAATCATTTTTTAACTTCTCAATTTAAGGGCAATATATAAAAATAGTGTTTTAAACACAAAATACGCGTGAGGGATTGACGTGGAAATCCTTTTATATTTTTATGATTATTAATTTCTTCATCTATTTTGCTCTGTATTCGGCAAGCTCAGACTGACACAAAGCTAAATAACAAGCATCATAAAAACATATAAAGATTGGGAACAGAAAGCCCGACCGCATGAGCCTTCCTTTTGGCGAATGTGGGCACGCCCAAGTCAAAAAACACATTTCATTTTTTAATTTCTTTTCAAAACAATCAATATTAATGGCTGATTTTATATCTTTGTTCAATTTGAAACAAAGGTTATATGAAATACAAACGAATTTTATTGAAGCTCTCTGGAGAATCGCTATTGGGAGAAATTGATTTTGGGATAGATCCTAAGCGCCTTAGACAGTATGCCGAGGAGATAAAAGAAATTCACGATCAAGGTGTAGAAATCGCTATTGTGATTGGTGGGGGCAATATTTTTAGAGGGGCACAGGCATTAGACGCTGGGATTGACAGGGTGCAAGGCGACCATATGGGGATGCTTGCGACTTTGATTAACGGGATGGCGATACAAGGTGCTATCGAAAATGTGGGGATAGATACTCGACTGATGTCGGCGATTGATATTGACCAAGTTTGTGAAAAATATATCCGTAGAAGAGCGGTACGACACTTAGAAAAAGGGCGTGTTGTGATTTTTGGTGCGGGCACAGGAAATCCATATTTCACGACCGACTCTGCTGCTAGTTTGCGTGCTATTGAGGTTGAGGCTGATGTGGTGCTGAAAGGAACTCGTGTGGACGGCGTTTATACAGCTGATCCAGAAAAAGACAAAACAGCTACCAAATATGATGAAATTAGCTTTAAGGAAGTTTTCCAGAAAGAGCTCAAAATCATGGACATGACCGCTTTTACACTTTGTGCAGAAAACAAATTACCAATTGTGGTGTTCAATATGGACAAACCTAAAAACCTCCTAAAACTCATACAGGGAGAAAAAATCGGAACTTTGGTTCACTAATTGTATATAAAACTATTATGGAAGAGATAAAATTTGTTTTAGACAGTGCTACTGAATCAATGGAAAAGGCTTTGGATCATACAAAGCACGAGTTTCAGAAAGTGCGAGCAGGAAAGGCAAATCCTGCAATTGTATCAGGTGTGATGGTCGATTATTATGGTTCAATGACTCCACTTAGCCAAGTGGCTTCTGTAAACACTTCTGATGCTCGTACCTTGACTATAAAACCTTGGGAGAAGCCGTTATTGGCAGCTATCGAAACAGCGATTATGGGTAGTGACTTAGGTCTTAACCCTCAAAATGATGGGGAAATGATTCGTTTAATGATTCCTCCATTGACCGAAGAACGCCGTAAAGACTTAACAAAATTAGTCCGAAACATTGCTGAAAATGGAAAAATATCACTTCGGACAATTCGTAAAGATGCCAACAATGAGCTTAAACAACTCAAAAAAGATGGTGCATCTGAAGACTTAATCAAAAAAGCAGAAGATGATACTCAAAAAATAATTAACAAATTTTCGGTATCAATTGACGAAGCAACAGCCGAAAAAGAAAAAGAAATCATGACTGTATAACAAAACATACAGCAACTCAAAAAGCACCTTAATCAAGAATAAGGTGTTTTTTTGATACAAACAAATAAAAACCGGGGGCTTCCCCCACTCGCCAAAAGGCAGGCTCGTGGGGTCGGGATTTCCGCTATATCTTTTTTGTGTTTTTGTTCTGTATTTCGAAAAAGCTCAATACAACATAAGAAAAACAAAAAAGGATGCCACTGCTATCCCTAAGCCCCAAAGTAATGACTTCAACAAAAAAATCTATATACATAGCTCTCTTTAACACGCTTGACGAAAGAATCGCTTTGAGTAAAAAAGCCATTAGCCAAATTCAAGAGTCTAAAAAAAATGATAACAAAAGTAGCATGGGGGATAAATACGAGACGGGAAGAGAAGTAATGCAAGCTGAACTCAATAAGCACGAAACACAAATCAGTCAAGCCTATTTACTCAAAAAACAGTTAGACCTGATTAAGCTTAACAAGACCTATACCCAAGTAGAGTTTGGTAGCTTAATTATTACAAAGGATACTAATTATTTTATATCCATAGGCTTAGGTGAAGTTATTATCAAAGAAGAAAGCTATCTTGCTATCTCTATTGGCTCTCCTATAGGGCAAGTCATGAAACACAAAAAAGTTGGGGATAGCATCCAGTTCAGAGAAAAAAATATTATCATAAAAGAAATAATTTAATGATTAACGAATTAGGATACGTCATACTTGGAATTTTTGCAGTCAATGGTTTGGTTACCTATCAAGGATTTCAAAACAATGTGTTTTTTGAAAAGTATTTATTTCAGGTCAATAAAATACTTGGGGAGAAAGATTATTTTAGGTTATTCTCTTCGGGGTTTTTGCATGGAAGCTGGATGCATTTCGCCTTTAATATGTACACCTTATATTTTTTTAGCTTATTTGTAAGGAATAATCTCGGTGATACTTCTCTCTTATTTGTCTACCTCATTAGTTTGTTAGGTGGTAACATTCTATCATTAGCAATGCACCGCAAACATCTTCATTATCGTGCTGTGGGAGCATCTGGAGCAGTCAATGGTTTGATTTTTTCGGCAATAGCTTTAGACCCGAATATTACTTTAGGCATTTTTGGCATCATCCCAGTACCTGGTTGGGCATTTGCCTTAGGTTATACCCTTTATACCATCTACGGCATCAAATCCCAAAAAGATAATATCGGACACGAAGCACACTTGGGAGGTGGAATTATCGGGCTACTTGCAACAATCTTACTAAAACCTGCCGTGTTAGACACTAGCCTTTTCCCCATCGCTATCACATTAATCCCATCACTTGGGTTTTTAGCCTACTTTCTATTCAAGTCTTTGAATATACGCTCAACAAAACCTAGTATAAAAAAAGGAGTAGAAACTATTGACGACCGATACAATCAGAAAAGAATAGACAATCAAAAAGAATTGAATTATTTATTAGAAAAAATCAGTCAAACAGGAATATCTAGCCTAAGCCAATATGAGCAAAGTAGACTGGACGAACTCAGTAAAAAATAAGCATGAAAACATATATAGAGCAACAAAAAGACCGATTCTTAAGTGAATTATTTGAATTATTAAGAATTCCATCAATAAGTGCGGACAAAAAATATCAACCAGACATTCGCAAAGCTGCCAACTGGATTGTAGACAAATTACAAACAGCAGGTGTCGATAAGGTAGAACTCTGCGAAACTGCTGGAAATCCAGTCGTGTATGCAGAGAAAATAATTGATAAAACATTACCCACTATATTGGTTTATGGTCATTATGATGTACAACCTGCCGATCCTTTAGATTTATGGGATTCAGACCCATTTGAACCTGAAATCCGTAACGGAAAAATATATGCTCGTGGATCCGCCGATGATAAAGGTCAAATGTATATGCACATCAAAGCAATAGAGATACTATTGTCTCAAAAAGCCTTGCCTTGTAATGTGAAATTCTTAATAGAAGGAGAAGAAGAAATTGGTTCTGACAATTTAGAAATTTTCGTTAAAGACAATTTAGAAAAACTCTCAGCAGATGTAATACTCATCTCAGATACAGGAATGATTTCTAATGAACACCCATCTATAACCGTAGGGCTGAGAGGGTTAAGTTATGTAGAGGTAGAGGTAACGGGACCAAATAGAGACCTACACTCTGGGATGTATGGTGGAGCGGTAGATAATCCTATCAATGTATTGTCTCGTATGATTGCTTCCCTTCATAACGAAAAAGGTGAAATTACAATCCCTCAGTTTTATAACAAAGTAGTAGAGCTATCTGATGATGAACGAGCAGAGATGGCAAAAGCACCAGTATCAGAAGAACACTTCAAAAAAGAACTAGATATAGCCGATACTGGGGGAGAAAAAGCGTATTCTCACCTGGAGCGACTTTCTATACGCCCAACTTTGGACGTAAATGGAATTTGGGGAGGTTATATAGGCGAAGGTGCTAAAACTGTTTTACCCGCTAAAGCTTACGCCAAAATCTCAATGCGGTTAGTTCCTAATCAATCATCAGAAGAGATTACAAAATTGTTTACTCAGTACTTTAAAAGTATTGCACCAGCCTCTGTCAAGGTAAAAGTAACGCCACACCACGGAGGTGAACCTGCCGTAACTCCTACTAACTCTAAAGCTTACAAAGCTGCCGAAAAAGCATTTGAACGTACTTGGGGAAAAACACCAATACCAATGAGAGAAGGCGGTTCGATTCCTATCGTAGCATTGTTTGAGCAAGAGTTAAAAGTAAATGTACTACTTATGGGCTTTGGGCTAGATGAAGATGCTATTCACTCTCCTAATGAAAGCTATGGTGTATTTAATTACTTAAAGGGAATTGAAACAATATGTGCTTTCTATAAAGCGTTTATGGAATAGGGAAATATAATATTATTTCGTACCTTTGCATTAACAGAACCCGACAAGCCTCTTTACAATGCTCAAATAGTCGGGTCTTCGTTTTTTAGGCTATTAGTCAATAATGAAATACAACAAACCTGCCATATCATTTCAAAATCAAATTACCGATTTAGCAAAAAAAGGACTCTTTTTTAATAAAAAAGAGCAAGCAGAAATATTTTTATCCAACATTAATTATTATCGACTAAGGGCTTATACATACCCATTTCAAGATAACACAAACCCCAAACATCCATTTATCAAAAAAGTTTCTTTTGAAGAGATACTGGATCTATACAATTTTGACAATAAACTACGATCACTACTCTTTGAAGCATTATCCAAAATTGAAATAGCTTTTCGTACTCAAATCATTTACCAATGGAGTATGAAACACGGGAGTCATTGGTACATAAACACTGACCTTTATAAAAACTCTGTGTTTTTTGACAAGAGTATAACTACTTTAAAAAAAGAGATCGACCGTAGCCACGAAACATTCATTAAACATTATAAAGACAAGTACACAAACCCTAGTCTACCTCCTGCTTGGATGGCTTTAGAAATTTCTAGTTTTGGATTACTGTCAAAATTATTCACTAATATAAAACATGATAAAACCAAAAAAGAAGTTGCTCATCACTTTGGCTTATACGATATAGACTTATTAGAAAATTGGATGCGTAGCTTCTCTAATATACGAAATATTTGCGCACATCATAGTCGCTTATGGAACAGGAGGCTCACAACTCATATTAGTATGCCAAAAAAGACGAAAAATCTATTTATTGAAAATAAAAAAATCTATCCTTATAAAATCTACCCTGTATTATGTGCGATGCAATATATCCTAAAAGAAATAAATCCTAAAAATGGATTTAAGCAAAAACTATTAACTTTAATGGAAACATGTCCTTTAAAGCAAGAAAAAGACATGGGGTTTCCTAAAGATTGGCAGCAAGAAAATTTTTGGAAGACCTATACTTAAAACATAAAACAATATGTGCTTTCTATAAAGCGTTTATGGAATAGGGAACTAAACTCAGCTAAGTTGATGTTCTTTCAACAATAACTATGAGATATTTAAAAAAAACACGATGAAAAAATTTTTTACTTGGATAATATTGTCACTTATCGGGCTAAATGCTACTGCACAGAAGCTAAATGAAGTAAGCACTAACTGGACAACTCATTTTGAGCCAAAAGAAGCTCAAATTGGGGACACAGTAAAACTGGTCATCACTTTTGAAATGATAGATTCTTGGTATGTGTATGGTAGTGAGCGGTTTTCTAAAGAATGCTTAGAGATGGGACCAAGTCTTACTAAGTTCACCCCTGAATCTATTGCAGGATTAAAGCCTTTAGGCAAATTAACTTCCTCTAAAGCTAAAAAGAAATATAGCGATATTTTTATGTGTGACTATACCAAATATGCCCATAAAGCTCTATTTGAACAATATTACATCATACAAAAAGAAGGAGTACATCCCAGTGAAGGCACAATAAATTGCCAAATATGTAGTGATGAAAAACACATTTGTTTAGACTTTAGCAAAAAACTATCCGCATCTATAACAGGATTAAAAAGAATCAAAAAAACTAGTATAATAAGCATTCCTGAAAATCAAGTTGAAGTATCAAAAAATGGAGATATAAACAAAAAAGCTACTACTGACTTAGAGCCTGAAAACACAATTTGCTGTGACAGTTTACAAAAAATAATAGCTAATACACAAGTAAAAGAACTTAGCTTAGTTGCTTCTGCTGAATTAAAAAAATGTGACATCCCTCGTAGAGCAGGATTTGACGACATAAAAGTAAATCTTGTAAAAAAGACCGATTCAGAAAAAAAACAAAGCTTTTTACTATTAATGATTTTGGCATTTGCTGGAGGACTATTGACTTTGATTACTCCTTGTGTCTTTCCTCTTATACCAATGACGGTTTCTTATTTCACTAAATCGGACAAAGGGTCTGGAGTCTATAAAGCTATTATTTATGGTCTGTCTATTATTGCGATTTATGTAAGTTTTGGTTTAATCACCTCTATCTTATTAGGAGAAAATGCGGCTAATATTATTGCGGCTCATTGGCTACCCAATATTATTTTCTTTGCTATATTCATGGTTTTTGCTTTCTCATTTTTGGGAGCTTTCGAAATCACACTGCCCAATAGCTGGGTAAATAGTGCCGATAAACAAGCTGATAAAGGTGGGTTTGTAGGAATTTTCTTTATGGCATTTACTTTAGTATTGGTATCATTCTCTTGCACAGGACCAATTGCTTCTTCTTTTTTAATAGGAGCGGCTAATGGGAATTTCTTAGGTCCTATCTTAGGGATGTTGGCTTATTCGTTTGGCTTGGCATTACCTTTTGTTTTATTTTCATTTTTCCCATCAGTACTCAACAAATTACCAAAATCTGGAGGGTGGTTAAATTCTGTTAAAGTTGTGTTTGGTTTATTAGAGTTTGCATTTGCATTTAAGTTCTTGAGTCAAGTAGATTTAGTACAAGGTTGGGGATTATTAGACAGAGATGTTTACCTATCCATTTGGATTGCTACTTTTGGTGTAATGTTTTTATACCTAATTGGTAAAATTAAATTTTCGCATGATAGCGAACTTAAGGGGATAGGAGTGTTTAGAGGGGTATTGGCAATTGTTGTACTTAGTTTTACTATTTACCTAATCCCTGGGATGTGGGGAGCACCACTAAAACCTCTAGCAGGCTTATTACCTCCTATACATACTCAAGATTTTAACCTAAGCGAAAGTTCGTCAAGTAGATATGCCGAAGTTGAGATTTGCGAGACACCTTTGTACGGAGAAAAGGTACATTTACCACATGGGCTCAAAGGATTTTTTGATGTTAGACAAGCCTTATGCTGTGCCAAATCACAAGGGAAGCCACTTTTTGTAGATTTTACAGGGCATACTTGTAGTAATTGTAGAGAGGTGGAAGCCAAAGTATGGAGTGACCCTAAAGTGTTAAAATTATTAAATGAAAATTATGTAATCCTTTCATTGTACGGAGATGATGAAACTAAGATAATAGAACCTTACACCAAAAACGGTAATCAAATCACAACATTAGGTGAACAATCAACTGATTTTGTAACTACGTTCTTAAAAGCAAACGGAAAACCTACTTACTCAGTAATGGGTATTAATGAGATTCAATCTAGTAAAGATAATTTGATAGTATTAGATGAGTTAGTCCCTCAGCAACATTACACATCTGATGTAGATGAGTATGTAAAATTCCTAGAGTCAGGGATTACGGTTTTTAATGACGCTAACAAATAACACCGTACAAAGAGGAATAAATACCTTTGCGTTAAGGACCTCAACGATATTCTTTTTTGTTTTTTCATCGGATTTAGCAAGTGATAGTTGATTCAGAATTTTGTATTTTTATGCTATGCAAAAACAAGTCACCAAAGCTTTGCAGATAGAACGAGAAAAATTAAAGCCACATTTTTTAAACAGATAAATAGTTTACCTGATTGGGATTCTATTGATGTGATTATTAATACCATTTTGATCGTAATATGCGTCTAGATTAGATTGAATTGTTTTTTGC
>CAZEGV010000017.1:0-42036 GCA_964511645.1 uncultured Cytophagales bacterium | reverse complement strand
AATTATTTTAACGAAGAGAGTGTAAAAACAAACAGGATAAATGACTTGTCTTATAATTAAAATGGTATAAATTCCTATTTACTATTTGGTGTTTTATTTTTCACCTCATACGTTATTCTATCATATCCGTATTTTTCTTGTGAAATCACTAATTCAATAGTTTCCTCAAAGTCAGTATTTAAATCTTTATATATGCCATGATCAATAATCGACTGCTTTATTTTCTCATCTTGACAAAGGTCAAATTTCGTTAAACTATCGAGTAAATCTCTAATGGATTCTGGTTTATTATCTGTAAGGTTAAAGATTACGGTTACTGAAAATTCAATTATTTTGTTCTTATTTGTCTTAATTGAAAGACACGGTAATGTTTCTTCTTGATTGTATGAGAATACAGGTTGGCTAATGTTCATAAAGTAATCAACCCCTATAGAGTCTGGACCTCCGTTATCTGAATTCATATAATCCCATCTCCAAAATCCATCTGAATTTGAGTTAGATATTGACGAATTCAAATACAGCTTTAGATTGTCAAAATCATAATGTATTTGAGTTAATAAAAACTTTCTTTCAATAGAGTTTACCCCACTATGGGTATTGGTCTGACTTTCTCTACAACTTGTAAAAAACACCAAAAGAATAAATGATGTTTTTAAAGTCTTATTTTTCATTTTATTAACACCTCAACTATTGTTTATGTACTTTATTGTTCGTGTGTTTTGTTTTTATAAGATAAATCCCTTCTTCTAAGGTTGATAAATCTATAGTTGTGTGATTCGAGTCATGATCTATTACATAAGTTTCATTAGTTACCTCTTGCCCTAAAGTGTTAAATATTTTTATATCAATTAATTCATTTTCAGTAGACTCCACTGTTATCTCACTCTCTGTAGGGTTAGGGTAAATCACAACATTTATGTTTTCCTCTTCTATATCTACTACAATCACATTGGAATACGTTGTAGTACCATCAAAATCTGTTTGTTTTAACCTATAATATGACGAATGCAAATAAGGATTTTCATCTGTTGCAGTATAAAACAATGAAGTGGTAGATGATCCTGCCCCATCTATATCTGTAACATCCTCCCAAGTAGATGCATCAATAGATCTCTCAATAGTGAAATAATCATTATTAGTTTCTGAAACTGTCTCCCATTCTAGACGAACACTATTACCCTCTGCTACATGTCCTTTAAAATTCACTAATTTAATTGGTAAAGGCGTAGATTCATTCACAGAACCTATTGTAATAAATCTAGAACTATTTAATGGTATATGAGTTGTATTGATTCCCGAAATTATAATTGAACCGTTAGTAAAGGTTAAACCATCAGCTATACCATAAACTGTTGCATTAGAGAAGTTTCCATCAACATCTACCAATAACCTTATATGTGATATATCAAATGTATTTGTACTCTCCCATTCCACTTCTATTGAATATGTATCGGTAAATCCTGTATTCACAACTTTCCATTCTCTCTCTAACCTAGAATAAATACCTCCAGGTTTCTCCGAAAATTTCCCCTGTAATTTACCACCGTTATGACCTATCATAAGAAAATTTTCATCCGCAGAGACAGTACCACTATTTGTAGCATTTGTAGCTTCCAGAGTACTCAAAAACACACGAATAGAATCATCCATAGAGTGAGATTGTTTTTGTTCCAAACCAGAGGCATCATCTCTACCTATTCCAATTACATCATTTTGATAGGCCGCATCCGCTGAAACATCCCAAAAAGTCATATTACTGCTACTTACATAATCATGCGTTAAAGTTGTACCATACTTTATTCCTAAATATGAATATACTTTACGTCTCTCTGTTGCTGTTAATACATCAGAATACACAATTACTTCTCCATAAAGTGTACTTGCTAAAAATATTCTCCCAGGATAATAACCACCAATATAAAACCTATTGTTATGAGCCGAAGTCCTAGTACCACCACCTATATGAAATGTGGTTGTATTAAATATATTACCTGTATTGTCCGCCGTACCATTATAATAAAAAAAATCATTCTTAGTCCAATCATTCCAATCAGAATTAATTCCATTAGACCTATATTCATCTACATTGTTAAATCTTTGTCTTATGCCCTTGTCTCCATTAAATCCCAAGTAACCATTACAACAACTATTATTACCCAACAAAGCTGTTCTACCAGCATAAATAATTGTTCTACCTATAAAAACTGAAGATGAACTAAAAGTCCTATCTACATTATAAGCATCCACTACGTCATTATAATTAACTTCCCCAACTTCATATGTAGCCGTACCAGAAGTTCTTATCATATTTAATGTAGTAGGCCCTTGAGATGCCCAAGAGTTAACAGAACAACCATCAGTACCACAATTTAGTCCTGTGCCAGCTTTTAGCCATATTGACAAATTACCAGTAACTCCACCTGGTGCCGTTGCAACACCATCAATCACTACTACCCCCATCAAAAGCCTTGCATTGGCACCTGTAAACTGTGCTCTAGGCCTTGTTGTCCCATTAGCTGTGAATTTCTTTCTTGCTGTAGCCATAGTAAAACCACCATTATTATCCGTAGTCTCCGTGTATCCATCTGTATTAGAATGTGTAACACTTCTATTGTCTACAGCCGCATAATATGCTAAATCTTCATCTTGTACTGTTCTATTATTTGGTCTTATAGTCGTTGCACTATTTCTACGTTCAGTTCTGAAGTTCCTAATAGGAGTTATTTGATTAACATTTTCAATTGTCACCACCTCAAATTTTGGATTAGCACCCCATCCACCTAACCAATTAATCACAAAGTTATTGGTTCCATCTCCTGCTGCCGTTATCCCAGCTTCATCTAAATAAAACATCTTTAAACTTATCTGATTCATTGTACGACCTAAAATTTGAGTCATTGCAATCCCATTCCAAGTAACTGAGCTAACTATATTAACAAAAGGAGCAATTTCCTCATCAGAAATCGATACCAATATAATACGATTACTCCCCGCTGATGGGACATATGCGGCGGCATCATTTGTAGAGGTAGATCCTGCTACAACAGATGCTTGTCCAAACACATTTATTACAGAAAAGAAAAGCACCAAAAACGATAATCCATTTTTTTTCATTTTTTTCATTTTTTTCATTTTTTTATTCTTTTAAGTAAATCTCCTTGCTTTAATACAGTACAAATAGTCAAAATATTACAGTAACTACTCATTACAGGTAAATACATTTTTCCATTAAAAGGTAAATAAAGCAATTTTTAGACCAATAAAAAAATTAATCCTCTGGATAAGGGATAAAAACAAACTTTGTAAACTCTTCATCTACCACAAATAAACAGCAAAACTCATCTGGATCTTTATAATTATTAATAAAATCCTGTTTTTTATCTTCCGTCACTAACTCTCTTTGCTCAAACTCTTCCAAGAAAGAAAAGTAATAATTCCAATCAGTACCAACCTCTTTCTTTTCTAATAAAACTTGCCCGATTGGTAGCCTAACTTTAGAAAGAGGAAAGATAGGGTAAGATGATATCTTCCTAGCTCTTAATTGATACGAAGCCTCTTTAAGTGTATCACAAACTTTTATAAAATCATTACTAATTGTCCCTAAATACTTACCGCTTAACTCTGCACTATTCTCCATCTCAATTAATTAAACTTTTTTAACACCGCTAAAACTTGTTTAGCTTTTCCACTATCAATACTTTCTTTAGCTATGGTTATAGCATCTTCTAGTTTATTTTGCATTACGGTTTGTATCGCTAAAGCAGAATTTGCAATCACTACGTTTGCTTGTGCTTCCGTTGCTTTCCCTTCCAAGATATTTACAAAAATCTGAGCTGCTGACTTTACGCTACCACCTCCCTCAAGTTGTTTTTGTCTTAATCTCTGAAAAGCAAAGTCTTTTGCTTCGTAAATATACTCACCTTTATTGCTAATCACCTTTGTTCCTGAAGTAAGAGAAATCTCATCATAACCGTCTAAAGCATGTGCAATACTAAAATTATTACTAGAATTTTGGGTGAGATAAGCGTATAAACGTTGTAACTCTAAATTAAATGTACCTAGTAATTGATTATTAGGGTTAGATGGATTCACTATTGGTCCTAGCACGTTAAAAATAGTACGTACTTGCATTTCCTTTCGAGCTGGTGCTACATGCTTCATTGCTGGATGAAACAAAGGTGCGTGCATCATACAAAACCCTGCTTTGTCAAGCATTTGATTCAACTTACTCTCATCATTTGTAAATGGTACTCCTAAATACTCTAAAACGTTAGATGAGCCCGAACTCGATGAAACACCATAATTACCATGTTTGGCTACCTTCATCCCTGCACCCGCCACCACAAATGATGAGCAAGTACTGATATTAAAAGTATCCTTCCCATCTCCTCCTGTGCCCACTATGTCTATTGTATTGTAATCGGAAAGGTCAATTTTTAGGCACAAATCAAGCATTGCATTGCGAAAACCTGTCAACTCTTCAACGGTGACAGTGCGCATGTTATATACTGTAAGAAAAGAAACAATCTGACCTGAATTAAACTCTCCATTTCCTATCCTACTTAAAACCTCATAAGCTTCTTGCTCTGAAAGTTTTTCATGCTCAAATAATCTATTTAATAATGCTTTCATATCTAACTAAGAAAATTTATTTTTGCGATAAAAATATCTCGCCACAGCAAACAATAACACAATTAACACAGGTAATCCCAAATTAATAAATACCCAATAATACCGTTCTGAAGCTTCGTCAAATTTAAACTCATCTAGTGGTCTTGGCTTAATCTCTTTTGATTTGACTGTTACAACTCCCTTTTCATCTAACAAATAATTAACAATGTTCAATATAAATGAGCTATTGGCATAAATCATTTTTTGAGAAATGATACTAGCACCCAATGCTTTGTTTTTTCTCGTTCTAGGGTCTATTGAGTTACGTATAATATCTCCATCTGCTACCACAACCACCTTTATGTCTTTTCCTTTTGTTTTAAACTCTTTTGTATCAATACTATCAGGCTTAGGTCTATGTGCATATAATGAGTTCAACTCCCCTTCGCATAAGTATGCTACGGGTAAATTTTTCTGGTTATAAAATTTTTCATCTTTACTCAGCAACAGCTCCATATAATCAAAAGGAATTAATCCACCAGCCTTTAGTTTTGTATATTGAGAGCTAAACAACAAAGGGGTTTTGTTCATCCCGACTACCTTTAAAGTGTCCAACACACCTGTATATTGTCCCAATATCGGGTTACAACCTTTTACAGCACCATGCGTACCAAAAGTTGACAATACAGGTAAGAAAGGAAATCTTTTGAGTTCAGGTTTCCCATTTTCTGTTACTACTACATCGTACTCACAAGTATAATCTTGGATTAAGCCTTCTGCCAGTCGCACTCCATAAGTCCTTAACAAATTATCTATCTCTAGTTTGTACGGAATAGTAACAAACCCATTAATAGAGTCACTTTTACGTAACTCTAAGGCATCCAAAAAATAAAGAATACGCCCACCATTAATTGCATATTGATCCAAAACATATTTATCTCTTTCCGAAAACGCTGTTTTAGGTTGAGCTATTATTAATAAGTCTATCGAGTCCTTTAGTAAATCTTGCTTATCCAATTGATAGCCAACAGCTGGAATCTCATAATACTTCACCAATTCTTGAATAATGCTATACACATTTTTCACTTCTAGCTCTCCATGTCCTCCCAAAAAAGCAATATTCTTTACTCGTTCTGCTGACAAACTTTTAATTGTTGAGGTCAGTTCAAACTCTACTTCATTAATCGATTGACCAAAATTCTCTTCCGCACCAAACTTACCATCTTTAATAAAATTGACCGATAATTGTCTGTCTTTATACCTAATAATCGCCCCAGGGTAAACCAACTTAGCTGACGTAGCCGATTCGTTAGCAAAGGTTTTGAACCTACGCTTCACTCCCATTGACTCGACTAGTTGTCTTTGTTTCAGCACTAAGGAATCTGCACCTGCTTTAGCTGGAGGATTGATAAAGTAAACAAGTTTATTGTCCGATGTTATTTTGAACTCATCTAAAGTTTCCTTTACGGTTTTAAACAACTGCTGATATTCAGCAGAAGTACTCCCATCAAACAATAGTTCTACATAAACATTCTCCTCTACTCCTGCTATAATTTCTTTTGTTTTATCCGAAATACTATAACGCTGATCTTCGGTCAAGTCAAATCTTTTAAAAAAATTAAAAGAAACCACGTTAACAACGATTAAAACCACCGTCACTAACAAAAACCATTGAATATCTTTTTTCTTTTGCTTCCCCATTACCACTTACGCTTAACTAACATTAATCTTGTGGCAAGCAAAAAGAATGCTGCCACTGACAATAAAAAAATCACATTCCTAGTATCTATCACCCCCATACTTATGGCATAATAATGATACTCTAAACCCAACTGACGCAACATAAAGCTATACTCGCTCTTGGCAAATAAATCACTAATATATTGCATCCAACTAAACAAAAAGAGGTTTAGAAATATTCCCAACACAAAAGCCACAACTTGATTTTCGGTAACTGAAGAAGAGAAGATTCCCACTGCCGTAAAAATCATCGCCAGCAAAAACAAACCTAAATAAGAACCCAGTACTGCCGAAGAGTCTATATTACCAACAGGAGTACCTAATAAGTGAATAGATACATAAAACACAATTGTAGGGATCAATGCCATCACAACTAGGCTAAGAGCCGCTAGGTATTTCCCCATTAATAACTGTAACTCGCTCAAAGGCTTGGTCAGTAGCCACTCCAAAGTGCCTGATTTCTGCTCTTCTGCTAGCATCTTCATCGTGATAGCAGGTATAATAAACAAATAAACATAAGGTGCGATATCAAACAAAAGAGACATATCCGCCACTTTAGTATCAAAAATAGTAGGAGTAAAAACCCACATAAACATCCCCACTCCCAACAAAAACAACATCACAATAATGTAGCCCGTAAGGGAATTAAAAAAGGCATTAATTTCTTTCTTCAGTATACTTAACATATTATTTCGTTAGTTTTTGAAAAATCTCTTCCAAAGAAGTACTCTCTACCGACAGCTCTACCATTTTCCACTTTTGATTCGCTACTATCGAAAATAAATCTGAACGATGATCTTCCTGAGTATTGCTATATACCCGATACTTTCCTTCACTTATTTCTTCGACCTTAGCTACCCAATCTATTTCTTCCAAAATAGTTGTATCTATTCCTTCTTCAAAAGACAGATTAATCATAACATTCCCATCTCCTGCTAGCTTATCAATATCATCATAAGCTACCACATCCCCCCTATTGATAATCAACGCCTTATCACATATAGCCTGTACTTCTTGCATTATATGAGTAGAAAATATAACCGTTTTATCTCTCCCTACTTCTTTAATCAGGTTACGAATCTCTACAATCTGATTAGGATCTAAGCCAGTAGTAGGCTCATCCAAAATCAATACTCTAGGGTCATGAATCAATGCCTGAGCGAGCCCCACACGTTGGCGATACCCCTTAGACAATGCACCAATTTTTTTACCTTGCTCTATACCCAATCCACATTGATCTATCAAGTTGGCTATATGTTGTTTTGTACCTTTTACGCCCTGTATTTCCGCCGCAAAAGCTAAATACTCCTTCACATACATATCCAAATACAAAGGGTTATGCTCTGGCAAATAACCAATATTACGTTTTACACTTAACGGATGCTCAGACACATCCTCTCCACAAACCTCTATCTTACCCGATGTAGGCATAAAAAAACCAGTTATCATTTTCATCGTAGTAGACTTACCCGCTCCATTTGGACCCAAAAAACCAAGTACTTCACCTTTCTGAGCAGAAAATGAAATATTATTTACTGCTACTTGGCTATCAAACTTTTTAGTAAGGTTCTCTATTACTACCGACATCTGTTATCTTAAATTTATCTCCAAAAATCAGCTTTTTTATACTAAAAGACAAACAATACATCAGCTAGTTATTACCAATAACGATACGATTTTGATTTTGAAACGCTATAAACTAAAAAAACACAAGAGGCTTCCCTCATTTTAGAATGACTACACTACTTCGTTACGCCATTCTAGAAAGTGAGGTCGAGTTATCGCTACTCAATCTTTTTCAAACAAACTGCGAGAAAGTCCGACTACTGGCGGATCCCTAAGCCGTTACAATTATAAAGTTACCTCTGTTTATACCTTCCTATTATACGGTTTACAGAGAAACCAAAAAGAGGGTTAATTGATTGATAAAAGGATTGATAATCAATATCTAGGTTCATTATTTTATTGGTAATGTAAGTTTCAAACCTTGTATCATAAGGCATTTTGAATACAACACCCGTTTTATAAAAAAAGTAAAAAGCATTATCAGTATCTTCTGCTCCGATAAAATTAGTTTCTATATCTGCCATTACCCACCAGTTTTTGTATAGCTGGACTTCAGAGTTAGAAAACAAAGCAATAGAAACTAAACGAATACCTTGATAATCAGTATAAACAGACCATTGGTCAAAGCGGTTATAAGTATTGATAAGTGGATAAAGGTAGTCACCTACTGAGTTATTATGAGTGATATTAAACCTAGGGTTTCTGTATTTCGGAAAACCATTACCTGTAAAATTACTATTGTAGTTATTCCCGAAATAACGCCCTTTGGCTTTGAAATTCCAAGTATGCTTTTTTTGTTTCACCTTATATTCATAACCAACGAGAGCAGCAGTGTTGTGGTGTGGAATTGTAATGGTATTATTTGTGTCAGAAAACCTTATACTTACCTCAGTATAAAACTGGTGTTTCTTAATTTCTTTTTTTATAAAAAAAGAAATTTTATTTATGTTTTCATTATCGAGAACCTTAAACATAAGGTGGTTGTCGTAGCTAATGCCTATTTTATGACTATTGTCTATGTCTATTCTCTTTATATAACTTATTTTATGTGAAAATAACTCATTGATGTTAAGATTAATATGTTGAGATAGATCCCATATTTGAGTATATTGGTATTGCCAATTTTTCCATGAGAGTTTAAATATTTCTCCTTGTACGTCAATATTGTTAATGCCAAGCCCTTCATTAAGTTGATATTTATTCATATCGTTTAAGTCAACTTCAACACCAATCTTTTGGTTTAGAATGTTAATTGTATCTACTAAGTGCAGGTAGATTTTGGGGTAGATAGTTACTTTGTCTAGTCTCAATGTTCCAAAAGAAGCACCTCTGTTTTCTGAGAATAAGTCAAACGACAGGTCATAACCTTTTTTTATACTGACCTTCGTTAACAAACCTACAAAAGTACTGGCATGATACTGGGGCACGTCTGTCAGCTGGTTAAATGGTAGATGCAACAGAGAGGTGTTATGACCTTTTTGACGCAATGTGCGAATATTACTGGGTAAGTAGATGGATTTATTGGTGTTCTTATTGACGTTAATATGATCCGTTGCTGTTAATATGTCAAAATTAAACTTAAGACTGTCAAACTGTGCGTAAAGGCTAATTGGTAAGCTTAGTGAAAAAACAAGAAAAATTTTATACATTGTTTTAGGTAAAAGTGGTTATTGTTCAATAAAAGTACTGAAAAAATAAAGACTTGAGAAATATTTTCTCAAGTCTTTAAAATTGTTATTTACTAACTGTTGCTTGTGTCATAACAGAAGTGATTCCACCAGCTTTATAGGTGGTTTCGTCTTTATTATCTAGTAAAGCAATATTTCCTCTAGCCAATGTTACAATAATATTAGCCTTGTTAGGGAATGTTTTCAACATACTATTAGTTATAGTCAAAGTCCCATTATCGGGTAAGACAAACCCTTTAGTGATATTATTGGGATTACTGTTGGATATACTCTCTTCCTGTTGTGTAAGCGCAGTATATTCAAGTCTAATGATGACTCCTTTTTTATTTTTAGAGTCTGCATTCCAGCTTATCTTAGTACCATCACTAATTTCATCAATATCATGCGTCATAGATATTAACTTAGGCATATATAGTGTATGAGCATTTGATTCAGTGTTACCCTCACCTTTAGCTTGGTAGTGGTTGATACTAATGGGGATATCTGTACCAAATAAAGAGGCAACTTCTTTGTTTTGGTCAGAACCTGTAGGTCTTGCAGTCCCATTACTACCTAGTACAATACCACCTACGGTAATAGTTGTGAACAGGTTGTTGCGCTTAGCATTTCCTGATTCGTTAGAAGAAGCACTAATATTGTTATTCCTAACACCGTCTTGGCTATCTATGCCGACCTGACTTTGTATCACAATACTACCATCGGTATCAGTATTGATTATATTATACATTTCTATAAGCGTAGGTAATGTTGTTACCTGATTGCTAATGGCTTCTAATTTGTTTTTTTGACAACTATATAGTATTATTATTGTCAATCCGATTAAATAGATTATTTTTTTCATGATTAAGTTTATTTATAACAGCCTGTTCTAGCTCCAGTGTGAGATAGGTTGGCATTTAAGACAATTAGACCTGTTTTTGTTACCTTTGCTTGTTCAAAGATATACAAACTTCTTGTGTTGTTAGGTCTACAGGTATCGTAGTATAAAATCTTTATATCATATTTTGTATGAACTGGAACTTTTATGTCCATAAAATTTCCGTATTTCCATACATATTGTCTATCATATTTACAATCTATCCCTTTTATTTCTACAACACAATAAATTTTGTTATATACATCTGCCTTGTATTCTTCATTTGTACCATAAGCTGTTAAAGAGCTTGGGTTGCTTTGTGGTTTTAGCCCTGTTGTTGGGAATTGTAGATAAATTGTTAAATCTTCTTCACTAGTGGTACAAGTGTCTTGTACGCCACCAATAGGAGGTCCTCCACATCCAAGTATGGATGATAGAGCGATAAACGTGAAGATTTTGATTATTAATTTTTGTTTCATAATTGTAGTTTGTTTATCTCACAAACCTCGTCTAAAAAAAAAACTAAATACAAAGAAAAAATCATGTTTTTTATTTGTTAGTCTATAATTAACATCAGTTCGTAATGATGATATTGCACTAAATGACTGTCTTTCAATTAATTACGACACCACACCAAGTGTATGCGTGAGGGATCCGTCAGTGGACGGACACGGTAGTAGCGGCATCCTTTTTTGGTTTTTATGATTTTTGGCATTTCGACAAGCTCAATGCGACATAAGTAAGTTCAGTATGCCAAAATCATAAAACCAAAAAAGATACAGCGGAAAGCCCGACCTTGGTCACGCCCAAAACATTATCCACATCTATTACTTCTTCCCGACAATTGCTTTAATATACTTGACGATAACTGAACAAAGCCTTATCTTGTAGGATGAAAAAAATATTCTTCATCATATTATCAGTGTCATTATTGGCTTCCTGTACCAAGGAAGAAATCATTTCCCAACCCAAAGAAGCGGAAAATCTAGTGCTCACTACAAGGCTATCAGATTCTATTTCTTTTGCCGACTACAAGGCAAGTTCTCTTAAGTTGGCTATACAATTTTCTGGGGTTAATATAGATGCCTCTGAACTCAACCACGATGTCAAATCATACAAAATCAACTATTATAGTGTTTTAAATAATAAAAAAATACTACTCTCTGCTTTAGTATTTATCCCAGAAAGTACGCTTGAGCAAAAAATAGTAAGTTTCCAACATGGTACAACTAGTGCGGTTGCAAGTTCTCCTTCCAATGCTTCTGCTACAACTCAAATTAGTTTATTGTTTGCTGGCATGTCAAGTGCAGGTGCAATTACTGTTGTACCAGATTATATCGGGCTAGGCATTTCAAATACTGGTATGAACCCTTATTATGTTGAGTCCTTGACTACTGCCCAAATTAGAGATGGTATTTACGCCGCCAAAGAACTAGCTGAAAGTTTAGGGAATTCTGTATCAAGAGATATTTATCTGGCTGGGTACTCACAAGGTGGCTACGTGACAATGGCTACTCATAAATCAATAGAACAATCTCCTATGAGCGAGTTTGACTTAAAAGCTTCTTTTCCTGCGGCTGGCGGATATGATGTTGCTGGGGTTAGAGATTTTATGTTACGACAAAGTACTTACAGTCAGCCTAATTATTTTGCTTATGTGGCTCAAGCTTACAAAACTTATCACAATTTTGACGAGCCTTTGGCTTTACTTTTCAAGGCTCCTTACGATACAATTATTCCTACATTATTTGATGGCTTGCATTCTAGTTCACAAATCAACAGTGCCCTCACTAGCGATGTGAGTGCTTTACTAACAGAAGATTATATCAGCAACTCAAGTGATTCAAAGTTTGACTTCTTTAATGACAGAATCACCGAAAACAGTTTACTAGATTGGACTCCTACTATCCGTATGCACTTGTTACACGGCGACCAAGATGTAACTGTCCCATATCAAAACTCGATAGATACTTATGATTATTTCATCGATCAAGGTGCTAGTACTAGCATTGTTACTTTTACTAACTTGCCCGGATCTAGCCATGGCACAGGACTTATCCCGTATATAGAATATTTAGCAGGAGAATTATTCCCTTTGGTGGAGTAAAAAAACATCTTATCTAACCTTTTCAATAAAGAAAATCATAGAAATTTTCTGGGGACAGCACTTCGGTAGATGACTCAGGATACATATTAGTAAATGCCTTGCTTACTCTATGTTTTTTTCGTGTATTCCATTTTATTTCGTATGCGGACAACACCCCGTTATTCTCTTCCACATAATCAACCTCACTTTGATTGTAATTTCTCCAAAAGAAACTTTTATTATCTGAATCATTCCACGATTTTCGTTTTAATCGCTCGCTAATTATAAAATTTTCAAATAATGCCCCTTGGTCGTTTCTATTGCTTAAATCATTATAATTTCCAATTATTGCATTTCTGATTCCATTGTCCCAAAAGTAAATTTTATTCATTTTACGAACTTCTTTTCTTGGGTTGGTAGCATACGGTTTAAGTCTAAAAATCACAAAGGATTTTTCTAATAAATCAATATAACTTTCTACTGTTTCAGATTTTACTTGTAATGTATTGGCTAACTCGTGAAGCGACACCTCAGAGCCTATTTGATAGGCCAGTAGTTTTAATAGTTGGTCTAAAAGTTCTGGTTTACGAATATCTTTCCAAATTAGCACATCCCTATACAGATATTGTTGAGCTAAGTTTTTTAGAATTGGTTTAGCTAATTCTCTTTTAAGTGATACTTCAGGATAACAACCGTATATTAAATGAAAGTCTAATTCTTGCTCAATTTCAAATTCAGATTGGGTCGTGTACAATTCAGAAATCCCAAATGGATATAAATGAAATAATATCAGCCTTCCTGTTAGTGGTTCAAAAATAGTGTCTGATATTTCCAATGCAGAAGACCCTGTGACTACAAATTGCACTCCTTTAAAGTTGTCAAACATTAACTTAAGTAATATCCCTGCATTTACAATGCGTTGAATCTCATCTATTACTACAATCTTGTAATTACCTATGACAGATTCTAATGTTTTGATAGAGGGGTTAGTTAACCGATCTCTTACTATGAGTTCATCAGCATTTAACCATAAAGTTTCTCGTTTACTTTGAAACAACGAGGAAAGCATTGTCGTTTTCCCTACTTGCCTTGCCCCAATTATTGCTAGAATTTTTTCATTAAACAGCCACTTATTCAATTGAGTTTCTAACTTCCTACTTCTTTTCTCCATTTTGTAAATTAATAAAAAAAACTAACTAACGGAAATATTGATACAAATAATTACTATACATAGGATATATTCGTACAATTAAACCTCTATATATGAGGTAGAGCAACAAAAATGTGCATATCTTCCACTTTTTGAATTCTTCAAATTCAATTTAGGTTTTTATCTTTGTAGCTTCATCTTTACGATTCAAAAGCAATGGATAATCAATTCAAATTTACCGATCAGTTTGTTTCACGTCACATTGGACCTTGTAGTACTCAGCAAGCCGAAATGCTTCAGGCAGTTGGTGCAGACTCGATTACTCAACTCATTGACGAAACAATCCCTAGTAATATTCGCTTCAAGCAGGAGTTAAACCTTCCTCAAGCTATTTCTGAGCAAGAGTTTTTGAAAGAATTTAAAACCTTAGCAAAAAAAAACAAAACATATAAATCTTTTATAGGAAGAGGGTATTACGGTACTTTTACTCCCCCCGTAATTCTCCGAAATGTACTAGAAAACCCAGGGTGGTACACGGCCTACACGCCTTACCAAGCCGAAATTGCACAAGGGAGGTTAGAGGCACTCATCAACTTCCAGACTATGGTTTGTGAGCTTACTGGGATGGAGATTGCCAATGCTTCACTATTGGACGAAGGAACTGCTGCTGCCGAAGCCATGGCAATGATGTATGGGTTGAGAAAAGGGAATAAAAAGTCTGCTCATCAGTTTTTTGTATCTGAATTGACACATCCTCAAACAATCGACATCCTTAAATCTAGGGCAATTCCGCTAGGGATAGAATTGATTATTTGTAATAGAGAAATGCTAAACTTACGAAGTACTGATTTATTTGGTGACAGTATTTTTGGGGCATTGCTACAATACCCTGCTACTGACGGAAAAATCGTCAACCACGAAGAGTTTATTACAAGATGTCATGACAACAATATATTGGTGGCTGTAGCTACTGATTTATTGGCTTTGACTTTATTAAAATCTCCAGCAGAAATGGGAGCCGACATTGCTATTGGTTCTGCACAACGATTTGGTGTACCTATGGGATATGGTGGTCCTCACGCTGGTTTCTTTGCTACCAAAAAGAAATATAAAAGACAGATTCCAGGTAGGATAATCGGCGTGTCAGTAGATAAAGACGGGGATACTGCTTACCGAATGGCTTTACAAACTCGTGAGCAACACATCAAGCGTGAGCGTGCTACATCTAATATTTGTACTTCTCAAGTGCTATTAGCGGTAATGGCAGGTATGTACGCTGTTTATCACGGTGCAGATGGCTTAAAAGCAATTGCTACACGTATCCATACCTTAAGCCAATCATTGATTTTAGGGTTAGAAAATTTAGGCTATTCCAACCGTAACAAAGTGTTTTTTGATACCTTACGAATAAATGTAATTGATGTAGATTTGATAAAATCTTTAGCCGAAAATGAAGAGATTAACTTCTGTTATTACCCCAACACTATCGGTATCTCCCTAGATGAGACTACTTCTCTGGATGATATTTGGAAGATACTTAACGTTTTCTCGAAAGCGATAAATAAAGAAGTGCCTAAAATCACTCCCGCCAACGAGAGCATAATCACTAATGATCTGGTACGTACTTCTGACTTTATGAGGCAAGAGGTTTTTAGTAAATACCGCAGCGAACACGAGATGTTGCGTTATATCAAAAGGTTAGAAAACAAGGACATTTCTTTGGTTCACTCTATGATTAGTTTGGGTTCTTGCACTATGAAGTTAAATGCTACTACTCAAATGCTTCCTATTACTTGGGATGAGTTTAGCTCTTTACATCCTTTCACACCAGTAGAACAAACAAAAGGTTATCAGCAATTGTTTCAAGAGTTATCAAAGTGGCTTAGTGAGATTACTGGATTTACAGGAATTTCATTACAACCTAACTCTGGTGCTAACGGTGAATATGCTGGACTAATGGTGATTCGTGCTTATCACAAAAGCCAAGGAAACCCTGATAGAAACATTGCACTCATACCAGCTTCCGCACATGGAACCAATCCTGCTAGTGCAACTATGGCAGGCATGAAAGTAGTCGTAGTAAAGTGTGACGAAAAAGGAAATATTGATGTAACGGATTTAAAAGAAAAAGCCACAAAACACGAAGAACACCTTTCTTGCTTGATGGTTACTTACCCATCTACGCATGGAGTATTTGAGGAAAGTATTATAGAAATCTGTGATGTCATTCATCAATATGGTGGACAAGTGTATATGGATGGTGCAAATATGAACGCGCAAGTAGGACTTACTAGTCCTGCCAATATCGGAGCGGATGTTTGCCACCTTAACTTGCATAAAACTTTTTGTATTCCTCATGGTGGCGGTGGTCCCGGTGTTGGACCAATTGGAGTAGCAGAACACCTAACTGATTTTTTACCTGGGCATTCTGTCATTAATTTACCTATCAAAGACGCTATTAATGCCGTAGCAGCAGCTCCTTGGGGAAGTGCCAATATCTTACCAATCCCTTATGCTTATATGAAGCTTATGGGTGGAAAAGGGCTTAAATCAGCTACAGAAACTGCTATTCTTAATGCAAACTATATTTTAGCTAAGCTAAAAAACAGTTATGACATTTTATATGTAGGAAAAAATGGGAGATGTGCCCACGAGTTAATTGTAGATTTTAGAGATTTTAAAATTACGGGAATAGAAGTGGAAGATGTAGCCAAACGATTAATGGATTACAACTTTCACGCTCCTACTGTTTCGTTTCCTGTAGCCGGCACATTGATGATTGAGCCGACAGAAAGCGAAACCAAAGAGGAAATAGACAAGTTTTGTAAAGCACTAATTAATATCCGTAGTGAAATACAAGAAGTGATAGATAAGAAAGCGGATAAAGAGAACAATGTACTCAAGAATGCTCCTCATAGCTTAAAAACTTTAACAGCTTCAACTTGGGACTTACCCTATACTCGTGAAAAAGCAGCGTATGCTTTGCCTTACTTAAAAGAAAATAAAGTATGGGCATCGGTATCTCGTGTAGATAATGCCTACGGAGACAGAAACCTCATGTGTACTTGTGCACCTATGAGTGATTATACAGATTAATTATTATATTTGTTCAGAACAAAAAAACATTAAAAAATGGGAAGGGCCTTTGAATACCGTAAAGCAGCAAAAGAAAAGAGATGGGGACAAATGTCTAGAGTTTTCCCTAAACTATCTAAGGCAATAACGGTAGCTGCCAAAGACGGCAGTAACGACCCAGAAACAAACTCACAATTACGCACCGCAATCAGAAATGCTAGGGCACAAAACATGCCTAAAGACAATATAGAACGTGCTATAAAACGTGCTACAAGTGGAGAAGGTGCTGGTTATAACGAAATTAACTATGAAGGAAAAGGTCCTCATGGTGTATTGATTTTTGTAGAGTGTACTACCGATAACACTAACCGTACTGTGGCCAATGTAAAATCTTATTTTAATAAAGCCGGAGGTAGTATTGTTCCTAATGGTTCGCTAGAATATATGTTTGCCCGTAAAGCGGCTTTCCAACTAGAAAAAACAGACAAGGTAAACATTGAAGAGTTGGAGTTTGAATTGATTGATGCTGGACTAGACGAAATCGATGAGAATGATGGAATCATCTATATTTATGGTGATTATACTAATTTTGGGACGTTAAATGAAGCTTTAGAAAAAACTGGTTTAGAAATTAAAAAAGCAGGTTTAGAACGTATCCCAACCAACCCTGTAGAGTATAGTGAAGAGCAATTGGAAGAAATTGAAAAATTACTTGACAAAATTGAAGAGGATGATGATATCCAAAATGTATTTACTAATATTGCTTAAGTAAAACTTAAAACTGAGGACAAGGGAGAAATTTTGTATACTTCTTTCTCTTCTTTTCTGGATAGGCAAATTCGTAACCAACAGAAATCTCATGAGCCCCTCCAGATCTTCCTCCTAGCTTGGATATAGTAATGTCATAGGTGTAACCAATAGTTAAGCCATCTTGATGAAAGCCTATCAAAAACACTATAGCATCATAGTTACGAATATTATCATACTTCTTTATACCTGGTAATCCCCTAAACCACAAGCCTGTTACAATAGGATTGTAATTAACATACATACCTACATCTAATTGATCAAATTTCTCTTCAGATCTATATAAAATTGCAGGGCTAAATGAAAATTCTTTTTGTTTATGAGTAAACCTTCCCTTTGTCACTTTAAACTTAAATCCACTTTGAACAGAAAATCTCATCGGAATAGTTACGTCACTATTTGATCCAAAAGAATAATTTGGTCTATTAATATGATGGGCAGTGGTACCCATCCAAAAGTTTTTATTGTACAATAACAATCCTGAAGAAAAGTCTGGGACACCTGCTTTTACGGCACCTGCTACATTTTCTCCAGAAGATGATCCCGTAAAACCTTCTTCTGGATCAAATTGAGACCTAAACTTAAGCTGGCTATAATCTAATGAGAAACGAGTATAACCTGCTTGTAACCCTGCTAAAGCTACCCATTTGTCGTGTATGTGTAAATTATATGAATAAATAGCACTGACATTAGTGTAACTCAGCTTACTTGTCCCTGCCCTATCTCTAGTGACGAGCACCCCAACCCCACTATGAATTTTCTCCATCTCATGATCCACCGATAAAGAGAAGGTAGTAAAAGGACGGCTAGGAATCCCCGTCCATTGAGTTCTGTAAATACTGTGTGCTCTAAAACCTAAATTGACTCCTGCAAATGCAGGGTTTAAATATAAAGGGGAAGCATAAAACTGAGAGTATTGAGGGTCTTGAGACAGACCTAAAACAGTAGTCATCAATAATAATAAAGATGTAAAATATTTCATCATCTCAGTAAAGTCACATCTCCTAATAATCTTTCTGAACCTCCAGAACTAAAATCTATTTTTATCAAATAAGTATACACACCTTGCTCAACAATTTCTCCTCTATACTCTCCGTTCCATCCATCATCAATCTCTTTACTAGTAAAAACCACCTCTCCCCAACGGTTATATATTATCATAGAAAAGTTGGACACATTACCAAAAACAACTGGCTTAAACACTTGATTCGTACTTAAATTAGCATGAGGGTTGAACACATTAGGTATATGAATCTGACCACCTTCTATTACTGTTATAGCTGGAAACACCGTAAAGGTATCAGTACAACCAATACTATTACTCACGATAAGCGTAGGCTCATACACTCCCGCTTTAGTATAAGTATATGATGTATTTAATTCATTACTGTGATTACCATGATCGTCAAAATCCCAACTATAAATACTAGCATGTAGCGATTGATTTTTAAAGAAAAAAGTAGCTGGCGCTATAATCTCTTCTCCACTTATATTGGGTGAGGTATTAAAAAATGCTACTGGTTCTGCCACTACATTAACTATATCTTCTTGATAAACTGAATCGACACCTGTTGAATTACTTACTTTTAGCTTTACACTGTACTCTCCTGCTACAAGGTAAGTATGGGTTGGATTTCTTTCGGTAGAAGTACTGTTGTCACCAAAATCCCAAAGAAATTCTTCCCCATTTACAGATGTATTAGAAAAACTAATTTCATGAGGAATACAGGCGGTGTCTCCCCCCGTAAAACTAGCAATCGGTAGTGGTATAAAAATTTGTATTAATCGTTGAGTTGAGTCTACACAATGTTGATTTTCTACCTTAAGGTTAATAGTAAAAGTACCCGAAGTATCATAATCATGACTTACAGGATTGCTCACAAAAGAAGAATCTTCATCACCAAATGACCAAGTATAGTTGAGTATTGATCCTTGACTCAGGTTATCGATATTAACTGTTACGGCAGGAAATTCTTGACTAATCGGATCTACGTTAAAATCTGCTCTTAAAGGTGCAATTACTACAATATCTTTACTTACTGTGTCTTTACACGAAAACACAGAGTTAAGATAAAGCGTAAGTTTGTATACACTATCCGCAACATTGTTATTAGTAAAGTGGTAATTAAATTCTGGAACAAAACGTGATATTTGATCTGATATATTCCATTCCTGCTGACTTGCAGAACCGTTATACGAAATAATTACACTTTCATTAGCACAAATTGTATCTGGAGCGTTAATAGAAAAAGTATCTCTCGGAAATACTGTAACCACTTTAGTTACGCTATCCTTGCAACCAAACAAACTAACACTCACTAAACTAACTGTATCATAAAGTATTGATTCTGTGGTATTTTCATAAGTGTAAAATACCGAATCTGAATTATTATTTTGTAAACTATCAGCAATCATCCATTGGTACTGAACTCCTGTAAATCCTTTAGAACTATTTTTGAACAACACTGCCAATGGTGCACAGGTAGGTATTGGAGAAAACACTTCTATATTAGACTCAGGATTAGGGTGGATATGAACAGTTTTACTAATACTTTCAGTACAGCCAATTTTATTCTTTGCAAATAGTGTAACGGATAAATCTTTAACTACCGTGTCGGTATTAATATATATGTTTCTCACTGTGTCTGATACATTACTAGTATTAACCGATGTTCCCTCTCCTAAACTCCACGTATAAGTAACTGAGTTTTGAGACAAATTAAAAATTTCAACTGATAAAGGAGAGCAAGATATTGTGTCTGATAATTCAAAATTAGGCTGAGCAACAGATGCAACAACTATATCCTTTCTTACAGTATCTTTACATGAAAAAACAGAAGTCACATAAAGACTTAACTCATAAACACTATCTACCACATTATCATTAACAAAGCTATAGCTAAAATTAGGAGTAACAAAAGAACCTTGCCCATCCAAATCCCACTCTTGCTGACTTGCTGAGCCATTATATGATATGTTTATATTTTCATCAGCACAAACTGTATCTGGTGCATTGATAGAAAAAGATGGCTTTGGGTATACTGTAATAATTTGTACCACGCTATCTTTACAACCAAATGAACTAATACCTACTAGACTAACTATGTCGAAGATAATCCCTCCCGTAGTATTGTTATACGTATGATACAATGAATCTGAATTATCATTTAATGTATTTCCGCCAATAGTCCATTGGTACTGATTAGCCGTAAGCCCCTGAGACTTATTTTTAAACAAAACCTCAAAAGGTGCACAAAGTTCTATATCTGACACATCTAACACTGCCTTTAACGAAGGGGTCACTACTATAGTTTTAGCCAAAGTATCTTTACAAGAAAACACAGAGTTAATATAAAGTTCAAGATTATAGACACTATCCGTCATGGTGTTATTGGTAAAAAAATAGTCGAAATCAGGCACGAATCGTGAAACTTGACCCGATATATTCCATTCCTGCTGATTAACTGGACCATTGTATGATATTCTTACATTCTCATCAGCACAAATCGTATCTGGTGCATTAATAGAATAATTTGACCTTGGAAACACGGTAACTACTTTCGTCACACTGTCCTTACAACCAAGTGGGCTTAGACTGACTAAACTAACGGTATCAAAAACAATTCCTCCAGTAGTGTTTTGGTATGTGTGATACAATGAGTCTGAATTATCATTTAACACATTGCCGTCAATAAACCATTGATACTGAACCCCAGTAAATCCTTGAGAATTATTTTTAAATAAAACATCCAATGGAGCACAGGCAGGAATTGGCGACACTACTTCTGAACTAGCTTTAGGATTAGGGTAAACATGAATTGTTTTCCTAAGGTCTGCCGCACAACCTATGCTATTATTAGCAAAAAGTGTAACGAAGAAATCTTTAACAGTCGTGTCATTATTAAAATAGGTCTTGCGAATTGTATCTGACACACTATTGGTATTTATAAGAGCCCCCCCCTCGCCTAGATTCCATGTGTACGAAGTTGCATTTTGAGAAGTATTCACCATCTCAATACTTAAAGGTGAACATGACACAGTATCTGACAATTCAAAATCAGGCTGAGCACCTAAAATCACAGTAACAGGAATACTATCTATCGTGCTACATTGATGCGTAGACACAGTTAATTTCACAAACCGATCTCCAGCAGTTGTAAACACATGAAAAGGAGTTTCTTCCGTAGAATTTGTATTGTCGCCAAAGTCCCATAAATAATCTTTAACCAAAAATGCATTTGAAAAAGATTTAAGCCGATTTGACGTAATTGGGCGTTCTAATGTCCCACTAGGTAATTGCCAACCAACCGACAAGTGATCTCCTCCAGCATTTTCTTTTTGTAATGCTCGTATATAATATAATTTATTCGCTTCGAGCATTATCGTTGCCGATTTTTGCTCTGCAAATTTTGTCCATTGTTGAAAATTAGTAAACCCTGGGACAGACGCAATTTTTTGTACGTTAGCTGTATCATTAGATTCACTTATCCATAACTCCGCTTTATCATCAGCCGCAATCCAAAAAGTATAAAACCCTGTTTCTGGAGGAACTATAAAACCATGTGTTCTTGTTCCATACTTATTTAACCCCAAAGTATTAAATTCAAAATTAGTGATTATAGCAGTTTCATCTGGACTATCTGGATAATTATTAAGAGAGGTCAAATCACTTACATTTGAGCCATTTACATTCAACCAAAGCTCTCTTAACAAGCCATTTGTTTGCTGAAAAGGGATAGATGAATTATTAGTAAAAAATGAAGTGTCTCCAAGACATATAGAATCAGCACTAAATACAATAATAGGGTTTGGATAAATCCTAATCGTATCTCTATCTACCCTTGTACATCCCGCTAAATTTTCGGTAGAAACAGTTGCCACATAAATACCTTCTTCATCAAACTGAATATTAAAAGGTCCCTCTCCAGTATCGCCACCTCCCTGCCCAAAATTCCAATTAATTGCTAAAGCATCTACTGAATGGGTTTGCGAGAACTCAACTACCGTAGTATCACACGACTCTTGAATGGATGATAACAAAACCAAATCGGGAGAGGCCAAGACTGTTATCTTAACGGAGTCAATCGATGAACAAGAGGGATTTCCTGCAATCCCCACAATTATTTTCACCCAATACTCTCCTTCCATACCATATATATGTGTTCGGTTTCTTTTATTATTATCATGTCTAGTAGAATTATCATCAAAATCCCAATCAAAACTAGAACCTCCTCCAGACGAGAGGTTATTAAAAGTTGCCAACTCCCCCACACATACCGTATCATCAAACACTTCTATATCTGCCGTAGGAGGTGCTATAATCTCAATCGTAACACTATTATAGTCAATACCACAAAAGTTTGAGTCCGCAAAGTTAATTGTAAAAGTAGCCCCTACTGGACCGTTAATAAATGCTGATTTGGTTTGATTGGCGGGCACTGCTGGTACAAACGTTGTTATCCCTTGTCCTACTGCTGTGAGATCCCACTGGATATAACGTGGACCTGGCACACAGTTATAATCCGAAATATCATTAAATGTTATTTGCTCTCCTTGACAAATTTGAGTTTGAGACGCTGAGACTAGAGCAGTATCATAATCCCAAAAATCATATGGACCAAAAGTCACAAAGGTAGTTTGACATAGACTCTGAGCAGTTAAGGTCACTTCCATTCCACAATCACTCGTATTAGGTAAGTATTGATGAGAAAGAGCATTGCCTGATGCACCTGGGTCTCCTGGGTTTGTTACACCTTCTATTGACCCATCACCCCAGTCCCATTCATATTCAGTAAAAGGAGAAACATTTGTAGTTTGATTTAAAAACGTTAAAGTATGAGGTGTACAACCACTAGAGTTTAATGTAGGTGGAGTAGCTGTTGCCCCTGGCTTCCTGTCATTAATTAAGTTTCCTGTAATCACTGTTGTACAACCGTTATCAGTTTCTGATATTGTAACAATAAACTCCCCTAACTGAGTATATGGATGAGATACAGCAGTTCCTGCTAACCAATTGTTCCCAGTTGTATTAACAGAACCATCCCCCCAATCTATATCATATTGTACGATATCGTCTGGAGAGATTAAACTTAAAGTAAAATCATCGGGAGTAGCAGAATTATCAATACAATTAACCCAAGAAGGATTGTCAGAAGCTACAGACAAACCTAAATCATATATCGTAGGCGTAGGACACTGTGCACTTAGTTTTGAAACAGTGCCTAAAAGAAGAAAAATAAATAACGATATGTTAAAAATATTATGCATGTAGTTGTTTATACGGCATAACTTACACATTTGTTTTTAAACATCCTCATAAAAACTAACAAAACACAGTCTTTTTTAATTTACACAGTGCATAAAAAAAGCTCAGAAAAAGATTATTTTCTTCATTGAGCTATTGTTTAACACAAAAATCATTTACTAATTTTCTTTACAACTCTTACATGTATTAATACCAAACGGTACATATAATGGGCAGAAATTAAGTAAACTTGTTAATAAAAATACAGCCGAAAGTGCCATCAGTACTATTCCTAAAGTACCTGATATTGTACCAGTAAAATAAAGTATTCCTACTACGATAGCTATCAATACTCTAACAGTTTTGTCGATTTTCCCCATATTTTTTTTCATAACTATTTCTTTTAATGATTAATAATACTAAGTTACACTTTACAAACGATCAGATTGGTTACATTTGTTACATAATCCTCAAAAGTTTTATTTGACTCCGATAAAGACGTACTTTTTTATTATTTTCAAGTTTTTTAAGTAGCCTAGAGATTACTACTCGTGAAGTAGCTAATTCTTGAGCTATTTGTTCATGAGAAAGGTTAATCAAACTTGAATTCGTTATTCTTGATTTTTCTTTTAAATAATATTCTAAGCGACTATCTAATTTCTGAAAAGCTAGTTGATCAATTGTGTTAAGCATTTCTTCAAACCTAGATTGAATCGTCTGCATCACAAATTCTCTCCAACTAGGATATCTATTCATCCACTTAGTCATAAATTCAACTGGAATAGCTAGCAAGTCTACCTCACTTTCTGTTACGGCCTCTACCTCACTTGGTTTCTGTTGCATACAACTCGTAAGTGTCATCGCACAACTCTCCATTGGATTCACATAATACATTAAAAGTTCACTACCTAACTCACTTAATCGAGAAATCTTAACAGTTCCAGTCAACACTATAGGCATCACCTTAATAACTTGTCCCAAGTTCATAATAACCGTTCCCTCTGGAATAACTAGAACTTGGGCATGCTCTTTTAGCTCTTGCAATAAGTCTAATTCAAAAGTTTTCTCTACACTCAGCGGTAAATTCATAAAAACAATTTCACTATTTTATCGAATCTATTTTAGTACTACAAATCAATCTTAACTCCTATTACTAAAATATCATCTGTTTGCTCTTCTTCTTTTTTCCATTCTAGATGTTTCTGTCTCAATACGCCAATTTGATCGCTCATTGGCAATTTATACCCTTCAAATAACAGTGCTCTAAATTTAGTTGCCAAAAACTTACGATTTGACTCTCCACCAAACTGATCCTGATAACCATCTGAAAACAAATAAAATGTAGTTGGAACAGAAACATCTATTACATGCTTCTTAAAGCTAACATCTTGACTGTAAGTAGCTCCTCCAATCCCATGCCTATCACCTCTTATCATATTCAATTTATCATCTTGAATAAAAACAAATGGACTCAAAGCTCCTGCATACTCTATTGTTTTAGCTTTTTTATCAATCACCACCAAAGACATGTCCATACCATCTTGATTTTTTGTTTTCTGCTGATGGAGTGACTTTACTACCTCACGGTGTAAAGCTTCCAAGACCTCTTCTGGAGAATAAATTTCACGGTACGTAATTATATTTCCTAAGGCGACATTACCAATCAAACTCATAAAAGCACCAGGCACACCATGTCCAGTACAGTCTACGGCAGCTATAAACGTCTTACCTGCTACCTCTTTCATCCAGTAAAAATCTCCAGATACAATCTGACTTGGTATATACAACACTTCTATTTCTACTCCACTATTCACTTCTTCTAGCTCAGGCAAACTTGCTTGCTGTATCAATCGTGCATAATCTAAGCTTTGTATGTGTCTATTATTTTTAATTTTTAATTCCTGTGTTTTTTCTTCAATTACTTTTGTTCTCCTATCAACCTCTTTTTCTAGGTTCTTTTTTTGAAAAACCATTCTTTTCATTCTAAACTTAAACACTAGAAGAACGGCTATAATTAATGCCAATAAAGTCAATAACCTAAATAATAAAGAACTATAGAATGGTTGTTCAATCTCAATATTTAGAGTAAGAGGCTTAACTGTCCAAACATCGTCATTATTACTTGCCTTTAGCTTAAATACATAATCACCAGGAGGTAAATCTGTATAAGTTACCTCGTTATGATTTCCTATATTAATCCATCTTTCATCAAAACCTTCCAACATATATGCGTATTGATTCTTATTACTCAATACATAGTTTAGTGCCGCAAATTGTATTGTAAAAGAAGTGTAATCATAAGGAAGACTAAGTTTTTGTACATAAGAAATATGTTTATCAAACAATGCTCTTTTTTTATTAAAATCTACAGATTTATTTAATACCTTAAAGTCGATCAGTACCAAGTCTGGAGCAAAAGGATTAGAGTTGACATTTTTAGGATTAAAACTTACCAAACCATTCGTACAACCAAACAAAATCCTTCCATCGGGAAGCTTTGTTGATGAATTTATATAAAAATTCTCTCCACCAAATTGATTTCTTACGTGATAATCTTTAAAATAATTAGACTCAACATCAAATTGTACTAAGCCTTTTGGTGTACTAATCCATAATTTATTTTCACTATCAACTTCTATCGCTGATATATAATTATCACATAAGCCATCTGAATTGTCCCAATTGGTAAAATCATCTGTCCTTGAGTTGTAGCGACTAATTCCGCCACCAAACGTACCCAACCAAAGAAATCCTTCCAAGTCTTCAGTCATTGTTACTACCCAGTCATTCGTAATGGATTTAGGATTGTCTTTATGATGTCGATACTCTTTTAAATCTCCACTTTCATTATCATACTGATACAAACCTTCTTCTGTACCAAACCAATACTGTCCTAATTTATCTTGGTAAACAATACGCGTATTGCTGTTTTTAATTAATGAGTTTGAGGAATTAATTGTGGTAAAGGTTTTTGTATTAGGGTTAAATTTACAAACCCCCAAAGAAGTAGCTACCCACACATCCCCTTTGTCATCTATCATCACATACCATACTATATCTGATGCTATTGATGTCGGATCACCTTCTTTGTGCCTATAAATTTCTTTCTTATGGGTCTTTGCATTGATATAATGAAGTCCATACAAATAAGTTGCTCCCCAAACATTTCCTTCTCTATCAATTGCCATATTTAGAGTAGCGTATGATTCTTTATTATTGTACGCATAAATAAGTGAATCATTTTTATTAAAATGAGAAATCCCACCATCTGTTGATATCCACTTTTCACCCTCACCTGTCACTATCACGTCACACACAATTGTACGCCCCCTTGCTCCCTCTATTTCTTCTCTCATATGAAATGTAGAATTTTCTAAATCCACATAGTTGAGCCCTTGAAACAACGTACCTACCCAAAGACTCCCCTTTTGGTCATCAAATATCGCAGAAACGACTTCAGCATTAATCGATGTAGAAGTGCATTTATCATGCCTGTAATGATAAAATTGATATTTTACTTCATCATACAGTGCTAAACCATAATCTCCACCTCCTATCCAAAGACGATTTTGAGAATCTTCATGCATTACTATCATGTTCAGCATTTCAGGTGTACAATTATTACAGACTAAGGGTTCAAATAAACCATCATCGCTATTTAATTTAAAAACACCTTGACCATCTACACACAATAATAATTCTCCCGACTTTCGTAATAGTAAAGATGAAGAATAAAGCACTTTTTCATCTACTCCTTTGAGAGAGTAACGAACAAAATCATTCTTCTTTACCAACTCATAAACCCCAAGAGACTTAATACTTAACCATATACTACCATTAAGATCCTCTACCACGTCTTCCAAAAAAAGTGAAGGTATATTCGAGTTATTTTTATCATAGTGAAACAACAATTCATAAGAATCTGAAAAAACAAACAAACCTATATCCGTTGCTACGTAAAACTTTTTAGTAAACTTACTTTGGACTATCTTCTTTACCTTTACACTATCTAAAAGATAAGTATCAAATGCATCTTTTACTCGATTATAACGGCAAACACCTTTATTTGTCGAAATTAAAAAATCCCCATTAAGAGCATTGTACAAATGATTAATAGAATTATTGGGTAATTGATTAAGTAGCGTGTCACTTTTATAATACACCTTCATCACCTTCCCGTCAAAGCGGTTTAAACCATTATCAGTACCTGTCCACATGAATCCTACCTTATCCTTATTAATTGCTCTTACCCTACTATTAGACAAGCCCTCTTTGGTAGAAAGAGTAGAAAAACTCAAATCTGGTTGAGCCAAAACTATTGTCGTAAAAAAAATAAAAAACAACAAGGAATATTTTTTCAGACACCCCATCAACACATCTATATTCATCCTAATTCAAAAACTCTTAAAAACACATATCCCCACACACAGGAAATAACTACAAAGCTATTTTACAAAAAATATACGACTAAACATTAAAAAATACCGAGTTTATTTATCAGTTTTAAATAAAAAAGTCCCTCTAAAATAGTTTTAGAAGGACTCTTTAAACTTAAACAAACAAAAAATCACTTTACAACCTTCTTGCCTAACACTGTTATAACAATTAACCTCAGTAAAAGCAACCAAGGTAATCCATGCATTAAAGCATCTCCCCAGTCTAATAATTGCATTCCTTCTCCACCACCTGCTATCCATTTAATCTTACCCCAAATATGAGGTTCTGGTAAGAACGGGGCCAAACCTAAAGTTAAGCAAAACATAATAACATTTTTCCAATTATTAATTATTTCCATCTTTTTTGTTTAAAGGGTAAATTGATTGTTGAATAAAATTGTTAGGAAATTTATTATCCTCAGTAAACCCTAATGGGATATCTCTACCTGATGAAGGAATATAATTTGTTTTAAAAATATAATCCCAAATACTCAAACTAATTCCATAATTCATACCATAAGGACGTTCTTTAGGCACTTCTTTGGCGTGGTGCCAAATATGCATTTTAGGGTTATTAAATACGTATTTTAAAAAGCCATAATCCCATCCTAAATTGGCATGATTCAAATGTCCAATAGTTATGGCTATGAAATGAACGATAAATGCATCTTGAGGTTCTCCTCCTACTATTAATAATACCACTAAGGTTTTAAGGGGTTTGTAAAAAATGTTTTCCATCCAGTGATAACGCAAGTGAGCAGCAAATCCCATTTCTTTTACGGAATGATGTACTTTATGAAAATCCCACAAAAAAGAAAACCTATGAAGTAACACATGAGTAAACCACTGTACAAAATCATTCATTAAAAAGAATAACAACAGACCTAACCATACAGGTAAATAACTAAAATCAAGTAAAGCAAAACTCTTTGCACTTATCGGAGAATAAATAGCGATCAGTTCATATACTCCTTTGATTATCGCCGCAAAAATAAAGAAGTTAAAAAACATATAAAAAGCATCCAACCAAAAGTCTTTACGGATGATTGACTGCTTTTTTCTCCAAGGCGTTAAGTACTCCAAGCCCCAAACAACTAAAGAAAGAACAATTAACAAATAGAAATAATTTTGATAGTGTGGATGTAGGATTTCTCCTTTCAAATAAGACAGATACTCTCCCAACGACTTTATATATATACCCATCACTACCTTTTTTTGAATGTCACAAAAAACTCTCTTTTATTTCTGTCTCCTTCAGACGATAAGCATTTTTCCATTTTTTTAATATCAAAATGAGTTGCAAACAAAGACCGATATTCGGCTTCTGTACCACCAAATGGTGGCTTATCTTTATTCAATTCTGCATCAAACATCAATCCGACTACCAAACCATTTTCATGAAGAATACTTGCCGTTTTCTCTACATAATCAACTCTCAATTCAGGGTTGATTGCACAAAAAAAGGTTTGTTCAATAATTATATCAAATTCTGCTTTTATTGTAAAAAAATCTACGTGCAATAGGTGATTACTAGGAAATGTAGGTACTCTTTGTTTTAGATTAAAAAGAGGTTGCTCTGCCCAATCTGCTACATAAACATTTGTAAATCCATTACGATGCAAGTATTCTGCTTCATAAGCATTACCACATCCTGGAATAAGGATTTTAATCTTTTTATTCGTCAAAGAATCAAAAAAATCAATCAAAGGTTTTGAGCATTTCCCCAAATCCCATCCTGTATTTTTATCGAGGTACTTATTTTTCCAAAATGTTGCTGTCAATTTCTCCATTTAAGCTTATTTCATTTTACCAATAGCACAACTCACATATGACTTCACTTTTTGTCCTGTAGAAGATGTTCCTTGAGGAGGATAACCTAATTTGGATAGTTTTTGTTCTAATGATTCCTCATCATATTTTGTGTAAATAATAGTTACGCTACCATCTTCTGTATTTACTTTTGCTTCTGTAATTCCTTCCGTTTTCAAGATTTCTCCTTCTACACTTTTAGCACAACCACCACATTTTATATTATCCAGATAAATTATCTTTTCCATTACATTTTCTATTTTAGTTCTTTGTCTATAACATCATTTACAGGTAATTGGTTCTCTTTTTTTACAGAAATATCACAAGACCCTGTTTGCTCACAAGAGGTACATTGTACGTTTTCTATTACTTGATAAAGAATGAACACACCAAAGACTGCCATCCACCAATTTTGCTGGTGATAGGCATCATAAAAAAGCCATAAGGCTAATGCTAATCGAAGGATTCTCATCAAACCCCATGGTTCTTGTAATTTATTTAACCACCTCATATTGAGCGGCTTTCCAAGCACCAATTCCACCGTTTAAGTTATAAACTTCTTTGAAGCCCATACCTGTAAGTATTTTCATTGCTCTCCCACTTCTACCACCAGATCTACAATACACCATTACAGGTACATCTTTGTTTAATTTGGCTACTTGAGTTTTAAAATCTGCATCAAAAACATTTATTTTATTTGCTCCTTTTATAATTCCACTTACCCACTCTTGAGGTGTTCTAACGTCTAAAACTTGTTTTTTTGTAGTGGCGTTAATTTTAGCAGAAAAATCTGCTGCATTTATATTTTCGGCTACGACTCTTTTGACTACACTTGGAGCGGTTGCTTGCTCTTTGTTTTGAGCATCAGTGCAAGCTGATACACTTAGTGATACAGCTAATATTATTAAAAACTTTTTCATATCTATAATGACCTCGAAGTAGTACTTCGAGGTATAATTTTAATTTAAAATATATTTTTTATACTAAACCGTTTACTGCCATCCAGCTTCCGCCATTTTCGCAGTCTACACCTTCACCTTTTAAGATGCTAGTGGCTTGTCCACTTCTGTTTCCGCTTGCACAACAAAGTACAATTGGTTTACTGATTTTTTTTATCTCTGCTACTTTACTTCCTATTGTTTGTAAAGGTATGTTTTTAGATCCTGCCACATGACCGCCTTGAAATTCTCCTGGAGAACGAACATCAATAACAACTGCTCCATTTTCCAACATTTCTTTTACTTTTTCATTTGAACCTGACCCGAAAATTGCATCTAATAATCCCATAATATTTTTTCTTTTTTTTGTTTCTGTTTTAATTTGATATTGTAAAAGTAATACAATCAAACTCCTTATAAAGTGATGTTTATCACGGTCACAAAAAAAACTCAAGTTTGAACGAGGTAAGATGCGTGAGGGATAGCAGCGACATCCTTTTTTGTTTTTTTGTAGCATATTGAGCTTGTCGAAATATAGAACAAAAAAAACAAAAAAGATATAGCGGATAGCCCGACAGCATGAGCCTTTTTCAGGCGAATGGTGGCACGTCCTTTAATCTATTATTTGGCTGTACTGATCAAAACATGAAAACTTTTATTTTTCGCTCCTAATCGAGACAAGGCTTTGGTGTTAATCAAAATATTTGCTTGAGTATGTACATTGATTGTGCCTACTACTTTTACATAAATACTTTTATGACTTTTTGTATAAGTAATTTTAACTATCGTACCAATAGGTAGTTTATTATACAAACATTGGGCTAAATCATCAGAAAACCGACTATCTTCCTTCAATAATTCTAACAATATTTGCTGAGAATTAATACTAGGACTTCTTTTTTTGCCTACTATCAAGATTTGACCAATAGAAATCCCTGAACCTTCTTTTATATTGTTCCATTTTTTGAGAATCGAAATCGTCAATCCAAATTGCTTAGAAATGCTATATAAAGTCTCTCCCTTTACTACTTTATGAGTATTAGGATTTTGTTTTTCAACTCCCGAAAAAGTATCAAGACCAACAATCAGTTTTTGTCCTTCGTTCAGGCTATTGTCTTTAAGATTATTCCATTTTTTAAGACTTTCAATGCTTACATTATATTTTTTAGAGATGGAATACAATGTTTCTTTTACTTGTACTTTGTGTACGTTTTTTGTGTTAGAATTAAATCCTAAAATCGGAATCAATAGCTTCTCTCCTATTGATAAGGTTTCGTTGTTTTTACTCGCTAACCTTAACTGGCTGACATTTTTTTTATACTTTTTGGATAAAGAGTAAAAGGTATCCCCCTTCTCTACAATATGGATTATATAACGCAAACCGTTGACACGGGTTGTTCCTACCGAATCTTGTACAGAAGCATAAGAAAACAATGACAAAAACCCTAAGATGATACTAAATATTAATTTCATAATGATATGCTTTTAAAAGTATTACTGTCTTTGATAAAATAAATTTTCTCTTTCTGGGCAAAAAAAGTATGGTCTCCCACTCCTTTTAACTTTGTTGCTACACAGTCTTGATACAGAAGCTTCCCTTCCGAGTCCAGAATAAGTAAATAATTATCTAAGCCCTCATTGTTCTTAATATAGTAAGAAATAATGATATAATTGGAATATTCGAGATATTCAATCAATTGAACTGGTACAATGTCTTGGCTCTGAATGATGAATTTAGCTACTGTTTTAAAATATTCCGTTTCGGCTATATACTGAACTGGAGTACTTAGACTTGGCTGTTTAGCCTTAGGGAGGTTTATTATTATTTCTTCCTCTAATGTTTTTATCTCTATCGCTTCCGCTAAAATCTTGGCTATTGTGCAATCTTTATAATGCTGGATTAGTTCACCTTTATTCGCATCATAAACCAGTAATTCAGTAGTTTCTGGAGAATCCTCATCTGCATATAATGTAAAATACACTTTTTTATCATGAAACAACAAGGTATTGAACCACCAATTTTCAATATCTGGTTCCCAAGAATTAATGATAGCTCCACTTATAGACACAAGATAAAAATGTGTTGCACGAGGACTTTCTATACGGTTTTCTATTAAAAAACAATCAGAAACCGTATCATAGTGAATCTTCCATAAAACACCTTCTATACTTAAATTAAAAACTTCTTTCAAGCCGTTCTTTTTCTATTTACGAAATATATTTACGAAATTACGCTAATAAATTGAATAGATGAAAAAACTTATCATAATTTTGGCGGTTTTATGCCACGGACTCTCCTTTGCTGACAGTACCAATACTATTTTTTACTTTAAGCTTAACGCCACTATCGACCCTGTTTCCAATCGATACGTACAATTAGCTCTTAATGATGCTGAGGAAAAAAAAGCAGATTTGGTTATTTTAGAACTTAATACTTATGGTGGAGTAGTGTTTGATGCTGATGAGATTGTAAGTAGAATTGTAAGCCTCAACATTCCTGTGTGGGTTTATATCAATAAAAATGCTGGGTCAGCAGGGAGTTTTATTTCTGTTGCTTGCGACTCTATTTTCATGTCAAAAGGTGCTTTTATAGGAGCATCTACAGTAGTCAATCAAGAGGGTTACGTAATGCCAGAAAAAAGACAATCTGCTATGCGAGCAGAGTTTAGAGCTACCGCTGAAGCCACTGGAAAAAACCCCGATTTGTGCGAATTATTTGTAGGTAAAAACCTAGGGACAGATAGTGCCTTTGTACTCTCGCTTACCACCAAAGAGGCTATTGATTCTAATATTTGTATCGCTAGCTACGAAAACATCACTGACCTACTAAAGGGACAAAATATCACTAATTATAAAATTCTTAAGTACAAACAAAAGTCAATCGATAAGCTAATTGCTTTTTTTATTCATCCTGCCATCAAGTCTTTATTGGTATTAATTATAATTGGCGGAATTTATTTTGAACTTCAAACCCCTGGTGTGGGCTTTCCTATCCTCGCAGCGTTTATAGGTGTTGTGTTTTATTTTTTACCCGATTATCTACACGGCTTACTCGACAACTGGGAGCTGATTATCTTTGCTTTAGGATTTCTATTATTAGCCTTAGAGATATTCGTTATCCCCGGCTTTGGTATAGCAGGGATTACAGGTGTTATTTTTATCCTCTCATCATTGATTCTTTCAATGCTCAAAAACAAAGGGCTAGATTTTGATTATGTTTCTAATGATGATTTAGTCAAAGCATTTTCAGTACTCTTCGTTAGTTTATTTGGTGCAAGTTTTTTGGTGGTTTTTGGTACAAGGGCATTGATTAAATCTAAAACATTCAAAAACCTCAGTGTAGAATCTGTAATCCAACAAAAAGCAGTAAATACAAATGAGGAGCTAATCGGACAAGAAGGAATTGTGTTCTCTACGCTACGCTTAATTGGAAAAATAGAAATCAACGGAAAACTTTATGATGCCCAAAGCCTTTATGGATACATCGAAAAAGGAGAAAAAGTAACTATCTTCGCTACCGAAGGTGCATTTCTTAAAGTAAAAAAATCTGTATAATGAAATTTGTTGTTATCATCCCTTCTCGCTATGCCTCTACCCGATTCCCTGGTAAACCCTTAGTAGAAATACAAGGTAAGTCAATGATTAGGCGTGTGTATGAGCAAGCCTCTTCTGCTAAGCTTATTGATGCTGTATATGTTGCTACGGACGATGATCGAATCGCAGAACATGTGAAAGATTTTGGTGGAAACATCATCATGACAGCTACAAAGCATGAATCTGGCACAGACCGATTAGCGGAAGCGTATCAATCCTTAACAGAACAATACGATTACATCATTAATGTACAAGGAGACGAACCCTTCATCAACCCTAAGCAAATAGATAATCTTGCCCAGTTGATGATAGATAAAAAAAGTGACTTAGGGACAATGGTTAAAGTAATTGAGGATGAAGAAACACTTTTTAACCCCAACACTCCCAAAGTTATTTTGGGTAATAGTCAAGAAACTTTGTACTTTTCTAGGCAAACCATCCCTTTTATAAGAGGTGTAGAAAAACAAGACTGGCTCAAACATCACACCTTTTACAAGCACATCGGGATGTATGCTTATCGTAGTGACGTACTGATGAAAATTACGCAATTAAATATTTCTTCGTTAGAAAAAGCAGAGTCTTTGGAGCAATTAAGATGGTTAGAAAACGGTTACACAATTCATACAATCACCACCAATTTTGAAACTATCGGAATTGATACGCCAGAAGATTTAGAAAGATTAAAATGATTTATCACAAGCATTTCAACGCCTCATTAACACCTGATTTATCAAAATGGCTTGGATTAAACCCTTCTCCTAACCATTCAAGACAGTCTTCGTATTCTTCATGATTTGGGTCTTTTTGAATGTTTAAAAGATTCTCATAACCCCACATTCCACCACAGTCTTCTGGGGGACATTTATTTTCACCCGTTATACAAACCGAGGCACCTTTAACCAGTCCAATATCATTTATCTTCTCCAACAAAACATCATGGTCCCAGCCATCACCAAAATCATATTCATAAAATATACTTTGTTTTTCTTTTTGTAATAATTCAGATATTTTCACATTCGAATAATTCACCTCATTCATCCCACCAAGAGGCTTTTCTTTTTCTACATTATTGGTGTAAAACACTCTACCTTTTATGAAGTGATGTAAATGAGCATCTTCCCAGCCCATTACTATCTGAATAACATTCTGTAAATTTGGTAATAGTAAATTCGAAGAAATGAGTACTCGCCTCCATATTTCAGGTTTACTGTCTCTCAATGAGATTTTAATTTGATATATTTTTGCTTTCATATTTATTATTGGATTACTAAGCCACCTCTTCTATATCATCCGACTCTACTACAAGGTTATTGATTATAAACTGCTGACGTTCAGGGGTATTTTTACCCATATAGTATTTTAACAACTCCTCAATTGACGTATCATTTTGAAGTGTAATAGGATCTAATCGCATATCCTTACCTATGAACTCGCCAAACTCATCTGGAGAAATCTCACCGAGTCCTTTAAATCGGGTAATCTCTGGTTTCCCCCCTAATTTATTAATTGCTGTTTTTTTTGCTTGTTCACTATAGCAGTAAATTGTTTCTTTTTTATTTCTAACTCTAAACAAGGGTGTTTCGAGAATATACAAATGCCCCTCACGCACCAAGTCAGGGAAGAATTGCAAAAAGAATGTCATAATAAGTAAACGAATGTGCATTCCATCCACATCGGCATCAGTAGCAATTACAATTTTGTTATAACGTAAGTCATCTAAGCCATCTTCAATTTTCAAGGCGTGTTGCAACAAGTTAAACTCCTCGTTTTCATACACTACTTTTTTGGTTAATCCATAGGCATTAAGAGGCTTCCCTCTTAAACTAAACACCGCTTGGGTCAACACATTACGAGATTTGGTAATAGACCCACTCGCCGAGTCTCCTTCTGTGATGAAAATAGTAGTTTCATGTCGATTTTCTTTTTTTAAATCTCCAAAATGAACCCTACAATCTCTTAATTTTTTGTTGTGTACGTTAGCTTTTTTCGCTCGCTCATTAGCGATTTTCTTAATCCCTGCAATGTCTTTACGCTCTCGCTCTGACTGTATAATCCTCTTGAGTAAGGCTTGAGCCATATCAGGATTTTTGTGCAAGTGATTGTCTAACTCACGCTTCACAAACTCACCAATAAACGTACGCACAGTAGGTGCGTCTGGTCCCATCGTTTGAGAACCTAACTTTGTTTTGGTTTGTGACTCAAATACAGGGTCTTGCACCCGCACCGCAATAGCACCTACTATCGACTGACGGATATCAGAGGCATCAAAATTTTTATTAAAAAAGTCTCTTACAGTCTTTACAATTGCCTCTCTAAAAGCAATCAAGTGAGAACCTCCCTGTGTGGTATTCTGCCCATTTACAAAAGAATAATACTCCTCTCCGTACTGGTTACCATGTGTCAATGCTATTTCTATATCCTCCCCGCTTAGGTGTACAATAGGATACCTTCTATCGTCTTCTTTGATTTTGTTTGATAACAAATCTTTAAGACCTCCGCTAGAATGGAATTTTACTCCATTAAAAACAACAGTAAGTCCCGCATTCAAATAAGAATAATTACGGATTAAATCTTCTAAATATGATGGTATAAAATGATAATTTTGAAAAACAGTATCGTCTGGTACAAACGACACTCTAGTACCATTACGCTGAGAAGTTTTCTCTATTGCTAAATCATTTGTTAAATTCCCTTGGCTAAACTCTGCCGCCTTAAGATTACCATCTCTTACCGACTGCACCCTAAAAAAAGAAGAAAGAGCATTTACGGCTTTTGTACCAACACCATTTAACCCTACAGATTTCTGAAAAGCTCCACTATCATATTTCCCACCAGTATTTATCTTAGACACACAGTCTACTACCTTTCCTAGCGGAATTCCTCTACCATAATCTCTGATGTCTACTTTCTTGTCTCCAACCTTAATCTCGATGGTCTTGCCATGCCCCATCATATGCTCATCAATACAGTTATCAACAACCTCTTTCACTAAAACGTAAATCCCGTCATCCTTTGCCGAACCATCCCCTAGCTTCCCGATATACATACCAGGTCTTAAGCGGATGTGTTGCTTCCAATCTAAGGATTTTATACTGTCTTCGTTATAATTACTTTCTGCCATCTTATTATGATTTGGGTATTATGCAGAATAAAATTAGCTAAAAAAGATGTTTTCACACAGAAAAACCATTGACATAGTTCTCCACAGAAAAAGAAAAACAGCAAAAACTCTCTATTAATTCAACCGTGACCTAATCCCTCTTCAAGGTAGGTCTTTGTGAGATTTCATGAAAACATATTGCATCTTGGGCATAGTAATGAAAAACCATGCTCTTTCGAGTGCTACCTTTGTTGCTTAGTTTATTACCTCCGTGCAATAAATTGGCATGCCAAATCAAGACATCTCCTTTTTTAGGTAAAAAAGTTTCTTTTTTGAATTGATTTTTTTGAATCACTTCTTCAATCTTATTTTCATAATCTGAATATGTTTTATCCCCTAATTTGTGCCTAGAACCAATATTATCATATTCTCTATTCATCACATAAGGTAATTTATGAGACCTTGGGTAATAATGTAAAGCTCCGCTATCTGGCTGTATATCTTCTAATGCTACCCAAATGGCTATTAGATTACCATAAGGAAAAGTAGTCATATGTATAGAGTCTGAATGAGTACGTTGCTGACTTCCTGTCAAAAAATTAATGCTCTGGAATAAATCAACTTTCTTTCCCATTAATACTTCTAAAATTTTGAGAATCTTATCATTAGACCCTGCCTGCTTCAATAGTGATGACTTGTGCATCGCAAACATAATTTTATTTCTATACCTGAACTTTACCTCCCCACTATCCAATAAGCTTTCTACCTCTTGATTAAACGCTTCTACTTCTTTTTCTGTAAAAAAGTTTTCTAAAATCACATAACCATCTTCTGACCAGTTAAGTAATGACTTTTGTGTCTTTTCTTCTAAACTTTGAAACAAAATATCCTTTGGCATCTCTGTGCGAGAATCTTTTCTATCATATTTATTAAGCGGACTTTCAATACCTTTAAAATCTTCGCTAGAAATTGCTGAAAAATACTTTTTGGCTAAACCGTATTTTTTGTACAGTGGTAAATTATGCTTTAGCTGGTTTTTCTTAAAGAAATTAAAGACTTGATAGGTGAGTTTATATTTTCTTAAAAATTGTAACATCTTTTATGTGTTTTGACAGAACTATTATTTTATCTCTGAGCCCCTTAAGCTTAGATTTTGTTACCCTTTGTTTTTCAACTTACTAGTTGGTAATTACTTATCAAAACTGAAGCTGAGATATGTAAGATTCTTTCTAATTCTCGTATCATCTCTACAGTAAGTTTCTTTTTTTTATTTAAAATCTCAGAAACTCTACTTTTTCCACCTATTACACCTACTAAATCTTTTTGCTTAAGATTCATCTCTTCCATTCGTATCTTAATAGCGTCAATCGGGTCTGGTACTTCAATTGGGTAATATTTGTTCTCGTAATTTTCAATTAACATTGATAAAATTTCCGCCTCATCTCCTTCTTTTGAATTTGGATTAGCATCAAATATCAATTCAAGTCTTTCAAGAGATTTTTCGTAATCGTTTTCTGTTTTTATTGGTTTAATATCCATAATTTTAGATTGTGTCAGTATTTATCCTATCGTAAGCTGAATGTGTTTCGATAAATTTTATAAATGCCCACTGTCTTTCATAGTTAAACTTCACTATAAGCCTGTATGAATTTCCTTTTATGTTAAAAAACAACTCTACTATCTTTTAATACACTTGCATTAATGTAGGTTTTTTTTACTCCATTTGGTGATTTCCAATTAGAGTTTTTAGCTGTTTCGTACCAAGTCTTTAAATACTGCTCTGAATTTGTATGTTTTTCCCAAAATTCTCGTAAAGTTCTTTGTGCAATTATTCGCTTCATAAAACATTTATCTATTGCAAAGATACAAAAAAGTTCTCAAAAACAGAACTACTTATTGCCTTTTATAAAGGGTAACACCTAAATAACAAACCCTAACTTAAGCCCTACTCCTCTGAAGGTAAGCTTGTATATAACACTAGAATTAGGATGACTCAAAGTATAATGATACAAATCTCTTGTATAATAAGTACTTACAAAAAACATTCTCTCACGTATTGTGAACATCTTACCGAGCTCAATATTAAGGCTAATATTGGTTTTCCTACCTAAGCTATTTTTAGTTTCAGACACTGGTGTGCTCGTTCTTGTTTGGTATTTTTTTTTCGCATAATACCACATAATTTGAACAAATTCAATCTTTTCTTTAGAGCCTAAAAGATAACCAAAAGAACCACTTGCTTGAGCAAACCAATTGTTTTTAGTTTTGTACCTGAACGTGAGTGGTAGTTGTAATTTATGTGCTAATAATTTTACCTCAGCGAGATAGGATATCTCGGGAATACGCCCTCCCCCCCTGAAATCTTCTGCAACAGACTTATATTTACTACGAGAATAAGCGAGACCAAGCCCTAAAGAAAGTCTATCTGATAAATGATATAACTCATTGACCTGAGCTGAAAAACCAAAGTCAACTCTACTATTTGTTTTACGTCTAACTACCCGACCACTACTTTGTATAAAAGTCATCGCAGAAGAGATACTTATATTTGTCTCAAACTTTTGGGCTTGAGTCAATGGTGTAAGACAATACAAACAAATAAGTATGGTTAGTTTTTTCATTCTTTGATAACCTTATGAGTGGATATATTTCCGTTGGTCAAAGTGATTTTTACAAAATAAATACCTGAGTTCAAACTTGAAACAGGAATAACTTCATTGTCATAAGAAAGAGAAATTTTCTGACTCAAAAGAGAAACCCCATTAACATCTAACACTTCCAATAATGCTTCTGACATATTTCCAAAACCTGCCTTTCGAATTATTATTTCATTTGAAATTCTTGTAGGAAACACTTCCAAATAACCCTCTTCTAGAAGATTTGAATTATTTAAGTATTTAGATAATTCAAACTTTTTTTCTTCTAAAAAAGGTTTAGAGGATTTACTTTCTACTCGGTAAGACTCACTAGAAGGGTTTGAGTTACAGTACACTCCAGACTCCATATAAATCTTAGATCCTGGCTCTGCATAAAAATCATTATTAAAATCTATTACCCCACCTGCTTTAAAATCAAAATCAGCCCCACTTTCAACCCAAACCAACCCATCACTTGTGATATCTCCAGAAGCTTGTAAAATTATTTTGTTATCTGATTGATAATTACTAGCTGGGTGATAATCTCCTCTTTTAAGAACTAACTCATCACGACAAATTACTTGCCTACCATCTAATCCAGTAGTTATCCCTCTCCATCCAGTATTTTGATTTTCGATAGGTGCTAAAGCGTCTCTAACTGCCTTTTGTCTATGCCAAAAAGTATTGAACCTACCAAACTGGTCAATTGCAGAAAACCCACAAGTACCAAGCCCTCCACTCAAAGCGCCAATAACTCTAGTATTATTATTGATTAAAGCTGAGCCAGAAGAACCTGGTTCAACAACTCCTTTGTCCCAAACAGACACCAAATATCTAGGAGATTCTGTGTAAGTACATATCTTTCGGATATTAATTTCTTTTTTTATAATCCAACCAAATAAAAACTGAATTACTCGCTCTACTACCTCTACTGTTGTATGGCAAGCATGATTAGTAACCGTCACCGTAGAATGTGTACGAGAGGCTTTTTTTATATCCCCTCCAGGGTGGTGAAACACATAATTAGGTAATGCGACAGCTTGTAAATAAGAAGTACTCCAACCCGAATAATAGATGTTAAATTGAGCAGGAATCGGCTTTAATATCTCTATTAACGCCATATCTGTTGCGAAATCTTCTGCAACTAATCTAACCTTACTAGAGTGGTGGTAGTCACTTCCGTTATGATTAACTAAAGTCCCTGAATTATCACAATTACTTGATTGGTAATTAAAATTAAATTCCCATTCTTTAGAGAAATTCTTGCCTTTTGTACAATGCCTAGCAGTCAACACATATTGTTTCAACTCTCCTTGGCTTACATGCTGGTTTAATATTGTGCCTGTACAATAAGAGACTAAACTACTACTGATTGGATAAACAATTAAAACAGTTGCTCTGGTATTCTTTTTTTGATAGCCAGGAATATATGAACAATTAACATTATCATCACTAAGACATTCACCAGAAGCACCATAACTTTGTGAATAAACAACTTGAGTCAACAACGTTGAAACCAACAATACAATTCTAACGATTATACTCATAATAACTTAATTGATTAATAACATTCTCCTCTACTATAAATTGACTTATCTCATACTGATTTACTTCTACTTCTTCATCTTTTGATAAAAAACATTTATTATACCAGTTTAACTATAATATGAGTCTAATTTAGATTGAATTGTTTTTTGCAT
>CAZEGV010000016.1:27551-42103 GCA_964511645.1 uncultured Cytophagales bacterium | reverse complement strand
AATTAATCCTTACCTTTCGGTAAGGAAAGATGCCCATGCTGGGCACACACAATTTAAAAAAACCATAACGACAAGAAGCCATCTATAAGATTACAGATGACTTCTTATTTACTACAATAATTATACTTTTTTTAGTCCGTTACAACTACTTCTGTAACGTTATTTTTTTCAATTAAAGACTGTTGTTGTTCTAAAAGCTCTTTAGCTGCTGTCGCTTTTTCTTCTGCAGTCGGAAATTTAATTCCCATAAACGACATGAAGGCAATCCCCATCAATCCTGTGATGAACATAGTGATACCTAAGCCTCTTAATGGTTTTGGAATATGAGAGTATTTAATTTTTTCTCTAATTGCTGCTAAAGCTACAATCGCAAACATCCAACCAACTCCACCTCCTAAGGCAAATACAGTTGATTCTGCTAAGTTATATTCTCTAGACACCATAAATAATGACCCTCCTAAGATAGAACAGTTTACAGCAATCAATGGCAAAAATATTCCTAATGCACCGTATAATGCTGGAGAAAATTTCTCTACTACCATCTCTACCAATTGCACAAATGCTGCAATAATAGCAATAAACATAATAAACCTCAAAAAACTAAGGTCTATCATTTTTGCTTTATCTCCCAAGACCCAAGTCAAAGCACCTTCTTTAATGATAAACTCATTTAGCATCCAGTTAAGTGGTACAGTTAGTACCAGTACAAAGGTCACTGCTATTCCTAAACCAAAAGCTGTTTTTACTTTCTTAGATACAGCCAAGTATGAACACATCCCTAAGAAGAATGCGAATATCATATTTTCTACGAAAATAGATTTTATAAATAAATTAAATAAATCCATGAGTTACCTCTTTTTAAATATTCTTATTAATGTTCTTCTGTATACCCGCTAATAGAGCGTTGTATCCAGATGATAATTCCTACTACCATAAATGCTCCTACAGGAATAGACATTAAGCCATTTCCTATATAGCTATCTGGCATCAACTGAAATCCAAACAATTTACCCGAGCTAAACAATTCACGTACAAATGCTACAGCAAGAATCACCCATGAATAACCAAGGCCATTACCTAAACCGTCTAAAGCTGAATCCCATGTTTTATTTCCCATTGCAAATGCTTCTAAACGTCCCATCACAATACAGTTGGTAATAATTAAACCAACAAATACTGATAACATTTTGGATGTTTCATAATCAAACGCTCTTAATAGCATATCCACAATTGCTACCAAAGTTGCTACAATCGCCAACTGAGCAATGATACGGATACGTCCTGGTATCATCTTTCTCAATAACGAAATCACTACATTAGACAATACCACAACTGCCGTTACAGCAATCGCCATAATCGCAGTAGGTTTCATCTGAGCTGTTACAGCCAAAGCTGAACAAATCCCTAATATCTGAACCGTAACAGGATTATCATCTGCTAAAGGATCTAATATAAAACCTTTTCTTCTTTTCGAAAAAAGCTCTTCTTTTTCTTCACTCATAACCTTATTGCATTAAATTTCTTATACCCGACTTATTCTTTCCTGAGTTTTTCTCTACTTCGGCTCTTTTCTTATTTAAGAACGGTGTATATAATTTCAAGTATTTTGTCAGCATTTCATTGACACCATTGGCAGTCATTGTAGCGCCAGACAATCCGTCTACTTCATTTTCAGAAATAACAGTATTACCATCACCTTTTAACACTTTTATAGACATGAACTTACCATTCTCATCATAAATTTTCTTATCTACAAAACGACCAGGGAAAGCATTCTTCACTTCTCCTACTTTTTCTGTAATTCTAGCACCTAAACCTGGTGTTTCTGATAAGTGGTCAAATACTGCACCTTTTACAGTATTCAAATCTGAGCCGTCTATTGCTATAAACCCCCAAATCTTATCCCATAAACCATTACCATATATTGGTATGATATAAGCTGCTATTTGAGAGGTATCTACCACGCTCCTATAAGCAAAGACTGGTAATTTCATCTTGTCTGCATTAGAAAGATTTCTAAACTCTTTTTTGATATCAACGTCAAATGTTAATTTAGAATCTGTGCTAACAACTTCTCCTTTGTTATTTACAATCATTCCTATAACATTATTATCATAAGCATCTGAAATACTCCCGCCTGATGAAACAGGCTTATAAGCATTCAAAATTTGATTTTTTTTGTCATTATCTTTGGCAATCTTAATCTTATCCTTTAAGGCAGAACTAACTCCTGCCAATAACCCTGCACATACTATCGTAAGTACTAGAGTAAATCCTATTATATATCCGTTAGACTGTCGCACGATTTAACCTCCTTTTTTTATTAGCTTCTACTACAAAATAATCAAACAATGGTGCTAATACATTAGCTAATAATATAGCTAACATTACACCTTCTGGGTACGCTGGATTTACAATACGTACAAGTATTGCAATTGATCCCGCAAAGAATCCATAAATCCATTTTCCAGTGTCTGTATGTGCCGCAGACACTGGATCTGTTGCCATAAACACAAGTCCGAAAGCAAAACCTCCAGCTGCTAAGTGATAATAGAAGTTTTCAGACCCGAAATAATTTACCCCCATAGCTTCTGCTAAGCCACTCATTGCTAATCCCCCAAGTAGCATACTCAACATTATTCTCCAACTTGCTACTCCTGTACCTAGCAAGATTACAGCTCCAATGAGACAAGCTAAAGCTGAGGTCTCTCCTATAGACCCCGGTATATAACCGAAGAACATATCCGCAAATGAATATTGAGCAGATACAGCTTCCGCACCACCGTTAGCGGCTAAATCTAATACTGTAGCACCAGTATAACCATCTACAGCTATTTTATCTCCTAAATCTGTCCAAATTGTTCCTGCCATCTGACGTGGGTAAGCAAAGAACAAAAATGCTCTAGCAGTAAGTGCAGGGTTCAAAATATTCATCCCAGTACCACCAAATATCTCTTTACCAATCACAACTGAGAAGGCTGTAGCTAATGCTACTTGCCATAACGGAATAGTAGCAGGCACAATCAATGGAATTAACATTCCTGATACTAAAAAACCCTCTGCAACCGAATGACGATTAACAGTAGCAAATATAAACTCAACTCCCAGACCTACGGCGTATGACACTGCCAGTATCGGTAATACGAGCTTAGCACCAAACACAAGTTTAGCCATCAAGTCTACTTCTTCACCTATTGCTAAGAAATGTTGGTGTCCAGTATTCCAAATACCGAATAGCAAACATGGTACTAAAGCAATGATAACAGTAGTCATCAGTCTTTTTAAATCGATTGCGTCACGCATATGTGCTCCTTTAGCACCAGCAGTATGCTTGGGCTGAAAGAACAAAGTCTCGTGAGCTTCATACAAGAAGTAGAACTTCTCGTACTTCCCTCCTTCTTCGAACAAGGGGCGTATCTGTTTTATTTTCTTTTTAAGAAACTCCATTTCTATAATTAACTATTTTTCATTAAATCAATACCTTCTCTTATGATTGCCTGAACATCATGTTTAGATGCATCTACAAATTCACAAAGAGCAAAATCTTCTTCTGCCACCTCATAAATCCCTAATGCTTCCATCGCATCATAATCCTGTACAAGGATAGATTTCAGTAAGTGTACTGGCAATATATCCATCGGCACTACTTTTTCAAAAACACCCGACTGAACAAATGCTCGATGTTCACCTTGGATATTTGCTGAAACAGTGTACTCTTTTGATTTTGAGTTTAAGAATGAAAACAGACCAAATGGACGTTGAAAACTCAAACGATCTTTAGAAGGTACAAAAGAGCCAAAAGTGATATAATCATCTCCTTCTGGTATTACCGTTACTTGATTATGATAATATCCCAGAAAACCATTTTTTCCAACTTTTTCTCCTGTAAGTGGATTACCTGATATCACACGAACATTATCATCACTACTAATATTATCTTTAAGAAGATTAGTTAGTTTAGCACCTGACTTTACAGTGTAATATTGAGCAGTTTTAAGCTCAGACCCTGCTAAAGCAATTACTTTAGAAGCGTCATATTTTCCTTCTGTAAAGAATTTTCCGATTTGAATAACACCAAAAGGAGTAATAGTCCAAACCACATCACCTTTGTTAATTGGGTCAATGTTATGAATTTGAACCCCTACATTACCTGCTGGGTGCTGTCCATATATTTTATTAAGCTCTACACCTTTTGTATTAGTGTACAATTTAGACAATTCTCTATCTCCACTTGTGTTTAAGTGAACAAATCCTTTTGTCAAGCGTTTTAATACATTTATGCCTGTATTAAAATAATTTTCTTGTCCTTTGAATACAAAATCATAATCTGGTGCTAGTGGACTAGAGTCGAATCCTGAAATATGTATTGACTTAGGAGTATCTGAGGGGTTAGCTACAACAGCATAAGGACGCTGTATAATATTAGGCCAAACACCTGAAACCGTCAAATGTGATTTCACGTCTTCTGCTGATAGGTTTGCAATATCAGATACTGAATATTGTTTATTTTCTATAGCTTCATCTTTATGATTAGACTCTACTATAATTTCAAGTACTTTACGCTTGGCTCCTCTTTTGATTTCAACAACTTTACCACTTACAGGTGAAACGAATTTCACTTCTTCTAAGCTTTTGTCGTAATACAAAGGTTGACCTGCTTTTACATCTTCTCCTTCTTTTACTAAAATCTTAGGTTTAGAAAATCCTAAAAAATCAGTCGGTTTTACTGCGTAAAAATCTACCTGAACTTCAGCTAAATTTTTAGTTGCTTTACCTTTTAGATTAATGTCAAAGCCTTTTTTAAGCTTTACAATTTTAGACATTTGTTAACTTCTCTTATTATAAATGTTTTTACCCTATTTGTAGGATAGGCAAATTTAGACACAATTATAAAAAATGCTACTGATACTGTAGTTTTTTTAGTGATACTTAAGTAAATAAGAATAGTTCTAAATAACAGAAAAAGCCACCTATAAGAATAGATGGCTTTTAGAATTCGTTTTATGCTTAAAACTTAACCAATAGCTACTCTTTTGAACGAGTTAACAGTTAATCCTGACTCTAGGTCATTTAGCATTTGAGAAACTGATTTAGAATTATCTTTCACAAAAGCTTGCTCTAGTAAGGTATTGTCTTTATAAAACTTACCTAATTTACCTTGTGCTATTTTATCTACTATAGCTTCTGGCTTACCAGCTTCAATTGCTTGCTCTCTACCTAATGCTAATTCTTTTTCTACTACATCAGCAGGGACATCTTCTTTACTTAACGAGACAGGATTCATTGCTGCAATTTGCATCGCTACATCTTTACCTGCATCTACAATGGAATCACCTTTTTTGTTTAACGAAACCAATACACCTAACTTATTATTAGAATGTAAATAAGGAACAACGGTATCACCAGAAACAGAAATTGCATCTATGATAGCGATTTTTTCTCCGATTTTACCAACAAGACCAATGATACCATCTGCTACACTCTCTCCATTAGCTAGTTTCTCTGCTTCCAAAGCGGCTACGCTAGCGATAGATTTTGAAGAAACGATGCTTAATAATTCCTTACCCAAGGCTAAAAATTCATCATTTTTGGCTACAAAGTCAGTTTCACAACCTAAAGCTATTAAAAAACCTGTAGAATCATCACTGTTAGTCTGTACAAAAACAGCTCCTTCAGTAGTTTCTCTATCTGCTCTTTTGGCAGATACTTTTTGTCCTTTTTTTCTTAACAGTGTAATTGCTGCATCAAAGTCTCCTTCAGTTTCTACCAAAGCCTTCTTACAGTCCATCATACCTGCACCGGTTGCTTTACGTAGTTTATTTACGTCTTGCGCTGAGATACTCATAATATTATATAGTTAAATGTTATTACTTTATTTTGCTTAAAACAAAAAAGATTGGATATCTATTGATACCCAATCTTTTTAAAATTTTATATACTTTTCACTTATTTTTTTTCCTCTGTTGCAGTTTCTGTTTCTACTACTACTTCTTTTTTAGCAGAATCCACAGCTTTTTCTTCTTTGGCAGTATTTTCTTCTTTAGAAGCGTCTACAGCTTTTTTCTCTGCTTCCATTTCCTTTTGCTTCGCATTGTCTTTGTCTTTTTTTCTTTCAGCAAGACCTTCTTCAATAGAAGCAGAAAATGCTTTTGTCAAAATTTCAATTGACTTAAAGGCATCGTCATTACCTGGGATAGGGAAATCTACAGAGTTTGGGTTAGTATTTGTATCTACAATTGCAAATACAGGAATATTTAACTTCTTAGCTTCTGCGATAGCGATGTGCTCACGCTTAGCATCTACTACAAATAATGCAGCAGGAAGTCTAGTCATATCTTGGATACCACCTAATACTCTTTGTAATTTTTCTTTATCACGAGTTCTCATCAAACGCTCACGCTTAGCGAGTGCGTTAAATTCGTCACCTTTCATTAATTTATCTATAGAAGATAATTTCTTTAATGATTTACGTACCGTAGCAAAGTTAGTCATCATACCACCTAACCATCTTTCGGTTACGTAAGGCATGTTTAATTTTTTTGCTTCGTCTACAACAACCTCTTTAGCTTGTTTTTTTGTAGCGACAAACATTATCTTACGACCAGATTTTACAATGTTTTTAGCTGCTTCACCTGCAGATTCTAAAGAACGTTTAGTTTGATTAAGGTCGATAATATGTACACCATTTTTCTCCATGAAAATATATGGTGCCATGCGCGGATCCCACTTACTGGTCATGTGACCGAAGTGAACACCTGCGTCCAATAAATCTTTTTGTTTAACTTTAGCCATAATGCTATTAAATTATTGTTGCAAATATTAACGTTTCGAGAATTGGAATTTCTTACGTGCTTTTCTTCTACCTGGTTTTTTACGTTCAACCATTCTAGAGTCACGAGTAAGGAATCCTTCTTTCTTAAGAGGGGGACGGTTTTCAGCGTCTAGCTCTACTAAAGCTTTGGCGATTGCTAATCTTACAGCTCCTGCTTGACTTGCTACACCACCACCATTTACATTGACTTTAATGTCAAAGTCACTATTTTCTATTGTAGAAAAAGGTTGTTTAACAATAATTTGCAACACTTCAGTTGGAAAATATTCTTCGAATTTTCTCCCGTTTACCTCGATAGTTCCCGAGCCAGATTTCATATAGATTCTAGCCACTGAAGTTTTTCTTCTACCTGAGGTATTAATTACTTCCATTTAATTAGATTTAAAATTTAAGTTCTGCAGGATTCTGAGCCTCATGAGGATGCCCTGAACCTTCGTACACAAACAAATTTTTAAAGATTGCTCTACCTAAAGAATTTTTAGGTAACATTCCTTTGATTGCTTTCTCAACAGCAAAGGTAGGTTTTTTTACCATCATGTGTTTTGCCAATACTCTTTTTTGACCGCCTGGGTATAATGAATGCGAGATGTATTCTTTTTTATCAAGTTTATCACCTGAAAAAGATACTTGCTCTGCATTTACTATTACCACACAGTCTCCACAGTCTGCATTGGGAGTAAAACTTGGTTTATGCTTTCCTCTTAGTACTTTGGCAACTTCACTTGCCATTCTACCTAAAGGTTGTCCTTGTGCATCAACCACATGCCAGCTTTTTTCTACCGATCGCTTGCTTAATGAAAGCGTCTTGTAACTTAGTGCGTCCACGTTTCTTTTTGTTTATTAATTATATTTCCCCTCAAAAAGGGAAGACAAAAGTATAAGGTTTTTACTAAATAACCAAAGTCTCCTTACTTTTTATTTGAAGAAAATTCTCTTTGACAGTTCGGTGCTTGAATATTCAAGCTTTTTTCAAGCTATGAGAACGGGATTGGCTTAGGGATAGTAGTGGAAATCCTTTTTTATTTTTATGACTTTTTTACTTCGACAAGCTCAGCACGACAAAGGTCATAAAAATAAAAAAGATTGGGAATGAATAGCCCGACCCGAAGTAAACGAGACTGAGTGTAGCTTTGCTACATGATAGCGAGAGCTACGCAGGGGAAGCTCCTGATATTATTTTAGTCTAGTTTATATGTGGTTGTTCCTTTTTCATCTTTTAACTTCACTCCTGCTGTTGCTAGTTCGTCCCTTATCTGATCAGAAAGTGCGTAATCTTTATTTAAACGGGCTTTTTCTCTAATGTTAATCACTAAATTCATCACGCCATCTAAGACTCCATCTCCTCCTCCGTCTTCTGATATTAGTCCTAAGACATCTTCAATTACTTCGGTAAAGGTAGTTTGTAATCGCTGAAAGGTTTCTTTAGAAATACCTGAGACACTCGCTTGTTTGTTATAAAATGAGTAAATTTTAGATGACAATTCAAATAATCCTGCCAATGCCAGGGCTGTATGAAAGTCGTCACTTAGGCTTTTGTAAATTTCGTCACAAAGTTGATTGATTTCTTGGTCTAGTTTTTCGTCTTTTTCTCCTTTGACGTGGGGGATTTCCGACAGTGTTTGCAAAGCTGTCATTAGTTTCTTATATCCTTTTTCGGCGGCTTTCAGGGCTTCATTCGAAAAATCAATAGGGCTACGGTAATGGGATTGCAACATGAAAAAGCGAATAGTCATCGGGGAATATGCTTTTTCTAAAAGGCTATGACTTCCGTCAAACATTTCGTCTAAGGATATAAAATTACCTTTGGATTTTGCCATTTTCTGACCGTCCAGGGTTACCATATTGTTATGTAACCAATAGTTAACTGGCTTACAACCACAATAACCGAAGCTTTGCGCTATTTCTCCTTCATGATGTGGGAATTGTAAATCCATTCCTCCTCCGTGTATATCAAAGGGAAGTCCTAGGTATTTTGAGCTCATTGCGGTACATTCCAAATGCCATCCTGGAAATCCCATGCCCCAAGGTGAATCCCACTGCATGAGGTGTTCTGGATTTGCCTTTTTCCATAGAGCAAAGTCAAACGCACTTTTCTTTTTGTCTTGTCCTTCTAGGTTTCTACTCCCCGAAATCAAATCGTCTAGTACCTTACCTGAAAGCTCTCCGTATTTATAATCTTGGGTGTATTTGTCCATATCAAAATACACCGACCCGTCTACTTCGTAAGCATAACCGTTTTGTAAAATCTCTTCTACAATTTTAATTTGCTCAATTATATGGGCAGTTGCGGTGGGCTCTATACTTGGTCGCAATACATTAAGCACATCCATAGATTTGTGATACATCACGGTATATGTCTGCACTACCTCCATCGGCTCAAGTCGCTCTAGCCTTGCTTTTTTTACGATTTTATCTTCTCCTGCTCCTGCTACTTCATCTTCTAAATGTCCTACATCTGTAATGTTACGCACATACCTGACTTTGTATCCCAAATGCTTGAGGTAACGAAATACTATATCAAAAGTAATGGCGGAACGGGCATGACCTAAATGTGGACTCCCGTAAACGGTAGGTCCACATACGTACATACCTACATAGTCTTTGTTAATCGACTTAAAAAATTCTTTCTCTCTGGGTAAAGAGTTATAAACAGATAATGGATACTGATCCTTTAATTTCATTTTATAATTTGATAAGGTCGGTAGATAAGTAACTCATTAGTTCTCTTTTGTATTCCTTTTCTTCAAATTTTCCTGAAAAATATGATGTAATGGTAGTACTTGTTACATCCTCTACTCCTCTTGCCGCTACACAAAGATGTTTTGCCTCAATGATAACGGCTACGTCTTCAGTGTTTAAGTCTTTTTTAAATTCTTCTACAATTTGTCTGGTTAGCCTTTCTTGTACTTGGGGTCGTTTTGCGAAATATTTAACCAATCTATTGATTTTGGACAAACCTACTACTTTGTCTTTAGGGATATAAGCTACGTGTGCTTTGCCAAAAATCGGCAAAAAGTGATGTTCGCAAAAAGAATAAAAAGAGATGTCTTTCTCTACCAACATTTTGTCATAACCATAAATATTATCGAATAGCGTAACGTCTGGTTTATTCTCAGGGTTTAAGCCTGAAAAAATTTCTTTCACAAACATTTTAGCTACTCTATCAGGTGTGCCTTGAACGCTATCGTCTAGCAAGTCTAAACCCATCACTTCCATGATTTCTCTAAATTTAGCACTGATAACTTCCATCTTTTGCTTATCTGATTGCTCAAAGGCATCTGCTCTAAGTGGTGTGTCAAACGATGTTGCTATATGATCGTCTCCTATTGTATTGTTTCTGTCTTTACACATCTCTTCTATAATTAGTAAAACAAAGATAAGTTGCTTATAAAGTATTTCCTAATACTCATTAAGATTAGAGCCATTACTAGATAAAATGACATAAAAAAAGCCGATTCAAAACAATTTGAATCGGCTTTTTTGGTTTTAAATATTATTATTATTTCTCAAAAGAATCTGTACTTGTGTTGTGTACTTTCACCTTATCATTACCTGTGCTAATTACTTTAAATTCTGTTCTACGATTTACTTCGTGCTCTTTATCCGAACATTTAACACCGTCTACACATCTATTGATGACTTTATTTTCTCCATAACCTTTTCCATAAATTCGTTTTGGATCAGTAATGTGTTTTTTGATATATGTTGCCGAGGCATTTGCCCTTCGGGTTGATAATTTTTCGTTATAAGCATTACTACCTCTAGCGTCAGTATGCGAACCTAGCTCAATTACCATGTGAGGATACTTATTCATTACTTCTACTATTTTATCTAACTCTACAGATGCGTCTTCTCTAATGAAAAACTTATTGTAGTCAAAATTAATCGGGTTGATTTGAATTAACTCAGATAGGTTTTTTACTAACGGGTCTAATGATAAATCTAAGTTAGCATGAATGTCATACTGTCCTTCATGGTCAAATTCTGTATTGTATGTAACAGTTTTAGTGAAATAACCTTCTTTTTGTAAAATTAGATTATAACTTCCTCTATCGTTGAGTTTTTTATCTGATAGCGCTTTCCTGTAATCTCCTGTGGTAGGCGTAGTTATTTTCTCAACCCTTCCAGTCATATTGTCTACCAATGTAAGGCTAACAGTTTCTAGTGGTTCACCTGTTTTCTTGTCAGTAATCAAAGCGTATAGTGATAAGCCTGGGTCTTTCTCTAGTTCTAAATCCGATATAACAACAGCTTTGTCTGTTTTAGTATTCGCCGTGTTATCTCCTTCAAAATATTCTTCCTTATTTCCAGACAATCTAAATTTCTTGTCTGCATCTACAGCAAATTCATACCCTCCTTCTTGGTCAGCTATTGCTGTTTCAATTTCTTCTCCTTGTTCATTATAAAGGTTTATCACAGCTCCTGCTACTACGTTTCCTTTTTTATCTTTAGCAATTCCTTTTATAAGCTTACCAAATGTAAATGGTTTTAACATTTGAAAAGAATAAATATCATCGTCTCCTTTTCCACCTTCTCTATTTGATGCAAAATACCCTGCTTTCGATTCTTTATTTAAAATAAATGAAAAGTCGTCTTTGCTAGAGTTTATCGGTACTCCCAAGTTTTGGACTTTTCCAATAGATTCATCAGCTTTAATTTGGGCTATAAACACATCCAATCCCCCTAACCCCACTAATCCATTCGATGCGAAAAAGAGCTTCCCATCTTCATGAATTGTTGGAAACATCTCATTTCCTTCTGTATTAATTTTATCTCCTAAGTTAATTGGCTCACCATAAGTATTACCTTCTTGTAAAGCTACTTTATAAATATCTACACCACCTTTTCCGCCAGGCATATCCGATGCAAAATACATCCATTGACCGTCTTCAGTAACACTTGCATGACCAACTGAGTACTCGTTAGAGTTATATGGAAAAGATACTGGCTTAGCCCATTTTCCTTTTTCAGTTAGCTCAGAAGTAAACAATTGTAGCTTAATCGTACCATCAGCACTTTTTCCTTTATAATTATTTCTTGTGAAATACATCTTAGTTTCATCTGCATTGAAACAAACTGGACCTTCATGATATTTTTTATTTATTTTCTTACCGAAAACTCTAGGTACACTTAGTTCATTATCGTCTGCTTTATCTGCTTGATAAATATCTAAAAAAGCAAGGTGATTCCAGTTCCACTTTCTACGGATAGGCTTCACTCCTTCTCTCGATGAGGCAAACAACACTTTGTCTTTATAATAAATAGGGCTAAAATCTTCTTGTGCAGAATTTATATCTAAATCTTTAATGACAAACTGTCCTTTGTCTTTTTGCAAAAAAGAATACGCTCCCTTACTTTTTAAATAGCCTTTTGCTCTACTATCTTCAGGTGATAGTTTAGCAAATTTATTCATCCACTTTTCTGCATCTGTGTACTTGCTGTTTTTTTTTAAAATAAAAGCATAAGCATAAGCATCTTCTGCATTAGCATCATCCATACTAGCCACTTTAGCGTAAACATCTTCTGCCTTAACTAAATCTCCTGTACGGAAATAACTCGTAGCCAAATGTCTTTGTAATATTATAGATGAATCTTGACTATCTTCATATCTTTCAATTGCTTTATCAAAAGAGAAGTTTTCAAAATCTTGTTCTGCCTTTTTTATTTTACCGCTACCTTCTTGCGAAAACCCTGCTAAAGCAAAACCAAAAAATACAATACTTAAATATATTTTCTTTTTCATGATTACTGTGTAATTCATAGTTTTAATTTTTTATAAAATTAGGTACTGTTACGTGCCTGTGTTTTTATTTAGAAATAACGAGGTGATCTGATTTTATGCTTGTCGTTAAACAAGAAGTCATACCTTAACATTAATTCATGAGAACCATTGTTGTACTTAGATGTCTTATTAACAAAAGACCAATCAAACGAATAGCCTAAAGACAATTGATCTGAAAGATTTAGCCCTGCTAACACACCAAAGGCATCCCCAAACCTAAGCATTGGCCCTACCCAAACTTTATCTTGAAAATAAAACAATCCTGTCAAGTCTAGTTCTACTGGTGCTCCCGGTGTTAACTTAACAAAGGTAGTAGGCTTTAACTTCACACTACTGCTAAGAGGGAATATAGTTCCTGCTATAAAGAAATAGTGACGTTTATAAGACCCAGTTGTAGTTCCTGCATTAGAATCATCTTCTAATAACCTAGGAGTAGATAGTCCTAAATAATATTTATTAGTAGAGTAATACATTCCAAAACCGAAGTTTGGAGAAATTTTATTTTTAATCTTTTGAGTTAAATTAGGGTCATTATTTTGGTCAGTACTCAACGAGTTCAAATCATTACTCAGCATATTGATTCCTGCTTTTAAACCAAAAGCAAGTTTCCCTTTTCCTACTGGAATTTTGTATGCAAAATCACCGTAAAAAGAAGTTCTTTTTGTAGGTCCAATTTTATCATTCAAAACAGAAAAACCTAATCCTACTTTTTCGTTTGCTACTGGGGCATGTATTGTTAAGGTTTGTGTTGTAGGTGCACCTGGGAATGTAATCCATTGTGAACGGTGCAACCCTGTCACCGTTAAGGCATCCCTGCTGCCTGCATAACCCGAATTCACCGCTAAGGTATTAAACGAATAATGCGTAAACATGGCATCTTGTTGAGCTATTGCCACAACCGTCACCATCATTGTTAATCCTACTATTAATACTCTTTTCATAATATAACCTTATAAATAAAAGTTGCCTATAACAGCGACTCTATATTTTATTTATTTAAATAGACAAATCCTTTAACTGCTTTGCTTCCATCACCTAGTTCTAAAACATAGAAATAAGTTCCTATTGGTAATTTATCCCCTCCTATTCTTAATCCAAAGTTAGAGGTACCGTTCCAGTCATTATTATATCCACCTGTTGATTCGTAAACTTTATTACCCCATCTGTTAAAGATAATCATTTCTGCATTTGGATATTGATCAATACCTTGAATCACAAAATTATCATTTATACCATCTCCGTCTGGTGTAAATCCTTCAGGAATTTTCACAGTGTTTGGCACAGTTGTTACATTTGCCGTTACTGTCACAAATAGTGTATCATTTACACAGCTTACTGTTGGCGTACCTTCGTCGCAGACTTTATAAACAATAGTGTCAACACCTGAAAAACCTACTGCTGGCGTATAATCAATTGTTGTACCATTGTTTGTGATATTTGTAATACCTCCACCTGTACTACTTAAAATATCAGTAACCTTAGTTGACGTACCGTCTGGGTCAATATTATTAACAGTCAAGTCTGTACTTGTAGTAGGGTTGATCTCATCTTCTGATATCCCTGATAAAGTTTCATTCCCTGTACTCGGAGAATCATTAACTGGGCTTACTGTTACAATCAGTGTGTCATTTACACATTCTATTGGCGTACCGTTGTCACATACTGTATAGAATAATGTGTCTGTTCCGTTAAAATCAGCCAATGGAGTATAATCAACAGTCCCATCATTGTTATTAACGAAAGTTCCGCCACCTGTTCCCGTTGTTCCATTAGGGAATGTCACAGTTAAAGCATCTCCGTCTACATCTATGTTATTCGAAATAATATTAACATTTACCAATGTACCATCTTCTGGAACTGTTACTTCCTCACTACCTTGGTTAGGTGAATCGTTAACTGGAGTAACCGTTACCACAACTGATGATACATTTGATACCG
>CAZEGV010000016.1:0-27451 GCA_964511645.1 uncultured Cytophagales bacterium | reverse complement strand
CTATAGCAGTTATAATTACTAGTGTGCCGTCTGGATCTGTGTTATTTGTCGTTAAATCTATGCTTGTTGTCGGGTTGATTTCGTCTTCTGTAATTCCTATCAAAGTCTCATTCCCTTGATCTGGTGAATCGTTAACCGCATCTACTGTTACAAACAATGTATCATTTACACAACTTGGACTTGGTAAATCCTCATCACAAACTGTATAAATAACTGTATCAATTCCATTAAAATTAGCTCCTGGAGTATAATCAATCGTTGTCCCACTATTTGTAATACTTGTTGTTCCACCGCCTGTACTACTTACTATAGCAGTTATAATTACTAGTGTGCCGTCTGGATCTGTGTTATTTGTCGTTAAATCTATGCTTGTTGTCGGGTTGATTTCGTCTTCTGTAATTCCTATCAAAGTTTCATTACCAGTACTCGGAGCATCATTAACTGCATCTAATATTTCAACAGTAACGTCCTTAGAACTAGTACAAGAACCAGAACCATAAGAGTAAGTAATCGTATATGTATTTACCGTGCTTGCCGAAGGTGTAACCTCACCCGTACTAGCATCTATAGATAATCCAGCAGGTGATGATGTAAAAGCACCTCCCGACCATCCAGAAATCACAGGAATATCAGCAACATCTGTCACTACAAATACCGTATTAGAGTATCTAATAGATGTTGAGTCTAATAATGGTAAACAAACTACTGTATTTCCTTCTTCAATTGGGTCTCCATTACCATTAGGATCTGGATCTGTACCTGTTACTGATTCATCATTTTCATACCCAAGCGTAGTCCCGTCATTAGGTCCTCTATTTGTTGCTGATAAATAAGCTTGGTTTATAAATGACCCTTGGCAATTTACAGCAGACATGTCAATGCGAATTGTATATTTAATTGTATCACTCGCAGCATTAGCTAATGTATCCGTACCTAAAAGCAACCTATTATCTGTACTAGGGTTAAACGCTGGGTTTACAGATCCTGGAGAAAGAATTGATCCACCACTTACAATCGTTGGAGCACTTAACACAGAAATAACTGCACAAGAAGGTGCTGATAAAGTATCAGTCATTTGTACATTATACATTTTAAATGGTCCAAAATTTTCTACCGTAACAGCATAAGTAACATCATACACTCCTGGAGATGATTCTACTATTTTCTCTGTATTTTTTGCGGCACCCCCATCTGTAGGACAGGCAGGAATAAAATAAACATCTGAAGTATCTAAACAACCTGCTTTTTGTACGGCTACAGAATAATCACCAGGAAAATCAGCAGAAGTCGTTTTATTCGTTTCTCCAACAATAGGTGTTCCATCATAAATCCACTGCCAAGTATCAAATCCATTGCCCGCATCCACTACAATACCTGGTGCACAAGCACCCGTTACTAGCGTAATAGCTGGCGTAACTCCAAAACCTGAATAATACCCACCAAAACCTGCAATGTTAGCAGAACCATAAAATCCAATTGCAGCCGATCCTGTTGAGACAATCTTTGTATCTCCTGTTAAACCTGTAACCTTGTAAGTAACCCAATCAGTGCTTCCTGCTACAGCTTGAGGCCCCGTAGATGCTGCAGGTGCTACTCCATTTATCAAAATAGTTGACCCTGCTTCCGTTGTAATAAAAACTCCACCCGTATAAGTAGTGGCACCTATTCTTGAAATATCTGGAATTAAATCAACACCATTAGGCATAAAACAAGAGACTGGTGGCAAGAAATTCATCCCTCCAGTATTTATTTTTGTAGCATCACCTGATAAATGTTGATACATATAGACATTTTCAGATGTTGTGACAAACATGTTCTCATGTAATGCTCCACTATAATTTGATCCATCCAACAGGTAATACTCTCCTTCATCAATTGTAGTAACAGCAACAGCACCTCCGTTCACAAAAACTTCAGTTCCATCAACCGTACCAATAATAATAGCTTGCTCCATCACATCGATACCTTCTCCTCTAATCAATATATATTCATTTCCCAATTGACTCACTGGAACTATTTGGTCTACACAATGATCTTGGCTATTAGTTGTATTAGAAATACCTCCATTCACATTACCATTAGAAACAACTATATCTTTGTCTGATTGTATTTTAGCCCCCATAAATCCCGTTAAGTTAGCTGTCACATTGGTTAAGCCAACCATAACATAGGTCTCATACTGATTTAATGTAATAGTTAATACATTATCAGTAATGTTACTTCCTGTTTTAAAAAACTCAACTCCCGTATCATAACCTGAAACAATAATAGTTGTATTGTCTTCCATAGCCATAATAGAAGCTACAAAATTTCTTGATCCACTATTTCCTTGTTGAGGAATTCCCCCATAATAAAACAACTGTCCTTTTGCTTCCTTACCTTTGGCTGTTAAAGAACCTGCTTGAGCAGTTCCTCTCATACGGTAATTACAATAAAAATCAGATGAACCAGTAAAAATCAAGCCACTGTTATGTAAAACCACACCAAGACTATCTCCGTGTACCATTGTACTTGTAGGTTGCCCCGTACCTAAATCAATTCTAGCAGGGTTTCCTTGAGAAATTGTTGGGCTAAATAATATGTTTCCTTGAGGATTCTTTACTGTAACTACAAAAGGAGTAACAGCCTCTGTGCTTAAATACACATATTGATCATTAATGTGTGCACCAACATTACTAGCAGAACTTAATGGTGGTAGATAATGTTCATTCCCCAATTGTGCAAAGGCATTCCCCCCAAGCATTACTAATAGAAAAAACAAGCCTAAAGAAATAATCGATTTTGTAATAACTCTCATAAGTAATATACTTAAAATTAATATTTTTTTGTTTGGATAACCAAACTCACATAGGCTAAGGTAAACACCCTAATACAACCCTACGAATTCGCAATTTACATAGAAATAAATAAAAATGACTCAATTTATCGTTTATTAATCACTTATCCTTCTGTATATTCGATTCAAGTGAAACAAACAAAGACTAACGATATTTTTTTTTAGACAAAAGTTTGTTTTACACGGAAATGATTTGTCAGTAAATTATTTTAACGAAGAGAGTGTAAAAACAAACAGGATAAATGACTTATCTTATAGTTAAAATGGTATAAGAGGTATATTTTTTCCCCTATAAATGTTTTCTTTTTTTTGCGTTAGGGACTGGCGTGGAAATCCTTTTCTTTATGTTTTTGTATTTGACATTTCGACAAGCTCAATGTGACACAAAAACATAAAGAAAAGATTGGGAACAAAAAGCCCGACCGCATGAGCCTTCGTTTTGGCGAATGGGGGAACGCCCAAATTTTTGTTTTGACTTCGGCGAAAATATTTCAATCAATATAGCTCAAAAAAAATCCTTCGACACACTAGGCATCAAAGGATCTTAACTTAAACTAAACAAAAACACTAAAATGTATAAGGTGTTACTCTTTCTTGTAGTTTAGAATTGGCAATGTCTAATATTCCATATCCTTTTTCGGTATACTCACCAAAGCCACATTCATAAATAAATTTTTGTACCTCAGGGTGTGCATACACGGTCAAAGGCAAAGTATAACCTCTCACCTCTTTTTCTACTCCTTGGTACTCGATATGATAGATACGAGAAAACTTTTTAGAATTTGCTCTTAACTTTTCAATGTATCTTTTATCTGGCACTACTTGAAACTTAAAGAAAGACTCTAGTTGCTCGGGGGTATATCTGCCTGATGCTTCCATTCTAATGACAACCGACTCATATAAGAAATCTGAAAATTCATCTGTCGATGGTTCTATGAATCTTTTGACTGCTTGCTCTCCTTCTCCACTAAAATGACTAATTGCTATAAGTGGTGAGATACAAACAAAGGTCGTAGATTCTTCTTTGAATTCGGGTGTCGTCTCCTGCTCCATAGATTCTGGAATTAATTCCAACTCTCCTACGTGGACACTACTTCTCTTAAATACTGCTTTTAGCACTTCTATCAGTTTCTCTTCTTGAGGACTACTAATCACGATTGTGACCTTGTTAGAATAAAAAAACAAACCTCCTCTTCCTACTTTGGTTTGACCTTTTATTCCTGAAAAACAATATTCAAATTGATCTCCTTCTGCTATGCCTGCTTCTACTTTAAACTCATCCATCAAAGAAGAAATCAAATGCTGATGATGAAAAGGAACTGTTGCTCCTCTATTGTTTAATTGAAAAATTAATCTAATTCTCATAATTATAAAATATTATACTCACTGCAATAACTACAAAAGGTTTTAAATAGTTCTCTTATAATCAAGAAACTCTATTAACCCTTATATTTAATCTATTAAACATTAAAACGGAAATGCATAATATCTCCATCTTCTACTGTATATTCTTTTCCTTCTACAGATAGCTTTCCTGCTTCTCTGCATTTGGCTTCTGTTTGATACTTTTCATAATCTGTTATTTTAATTACTTCGGCACGAATAAATCCTTTTTCAAAATCTGTATGAATCACACTTGCTGCTTTAGGCGCTTTCCATCCTTTCTCAATTGTCCAAGCTCTCACTTCCTTCTCTCCTGCCGTAAAGTAAGTAATCAAAGAAAGGGTGTCATAAGACACCTTAATTAGCTTATCCAAGCCTGACTCTGTTAATCCATACTCTGACAAAAACATCTCTCTCTCTTCCTCTTCTTCTAATTCAGCAATCTGCTCTTCTAAAGCAGCACACAACACAATTACTTCAGCTCCTTCTTCTTTCACAGAAACTCGTAACAGGTCTACATTATCATTACCATTTGCTGCATCAGCCTCTGACACATTAGCTAAATAAATAACTGGTTTTTGAGTTAATAATTGTAAATCTTCAGTCGCTTCTTCATCAGCTTCTTCTAATTCTAAATTACGCACATTGTTACCTCCCAATAAATGCTCTTCCACTTTTTTGAGTGAAGCATGAATTTTCTTAGATTCTGCATCTCCTGATTTTGACAATTTTTCGTACTTCTGGATTTTCTTTTGTACTGATTCCAAGTCTCTCAATTGTAGTTCAGTATCAATTACTGCCTTGTCATCTACTGGATCTACCTTACCTGATACATGTACAATATTATCATCTTCAAAGCAACGTATAACATGTACTATTGCATCTACCCCACGGATGTTTGCTAAGAATTTATTTCCTAATCCTTCTCCCTTACTCGCACCTTTTACCAATCCTGCGATATCTACAAATTCTACAATAGTAGGTTGTACTTTCTGAGGGTTGACTATTTTTTCTAAAATTTCTAATCTTTCATCTGGCACTATTACAATGCCTACATTAGGCTCTATTGTACAAAATGGGAAGTTAGCTGCTTCAGCACCTGCATCAGATAAGGCATTAAACAAGGTTGACTTCCCTACATTAGGCAATCCTACAATTCCACACTTCAATCCCATAATTTATTATAATAATCTTAATAATCAAAAAAAGTTAAACACACTTGGCATCACAACTACTCTACCACGATACCTCGTCCGAATCTTCTTCAGTGTTCGGTTTAGATAAAGCGTCAAAATCCACCTCTGGCATTAACTCTGTTTTTACGTGCTCTATTGTTTCTTCTAGTGCTGTAATGAATTTCATAAAGTCTTCTTTATATAAAAAGATTTTATGCTTTTCATAAGAAACATCCTCACCTTTAAAAATTCTCTTACTTTCCGTAATCGTTAAATAATAATCCTGAGATTTAGTTGCTTTCACGTCCATAAAATATGTACGTTTACCTGCTTTTACTCTCTTAGAAAAAATTTCGTTTCTATCCTTTTTCTCTTCCACAATCCTATACGTTTTAGTAAAATTATTAGGCAATATTATAAATTTTGAAACAGTTCACCAATGTTTTGCACCAATAACTTTGTTAATCATAAACAAAAGCAAGCATTTTGTATGGATAATACGACATAATTAATACTTTAGTAGGTATGAGTATAGATTTAAGAGAAGTCAAACAATACGGTAAGCTTAGCTTCTTTGCAAAGCAAGCTGTAGAGGGATTTTTAATTGGTTTGCACAAATCACCTTATAAAGGTTTTTCGGTAGAGTTTGCAGAACACAAGTCTTATATAGCGGGTGAAAGTACCCGACATATTGATTGGAAATTGTACGGAAGAACAGATAAACTATACACCAAAGAATATGATGAAGAAACTAATCTTAGATGTTATATCGTAATTGATAGTTCCTCGTCTATGAGATTTGGCAACAAAAACTTTTCTAAACTTGATTTTTCGGCAATAATATCTTCCACTCTTATCCAGTTGCTCAACAAACAAAGAGATGCAATTGGCATCTATACAATTGATGAAGAAATCACTTATAAAAGTGAAGTAAAATCTTCTCCTAAACATGCTAATTTACTTATCAATTACCTAGAGAGTTTACTTAATAAAAAGTCTGATAATATTTCCACAAATCTAGTCGAAAGTTTGCACCAAATTGCGCAACAAATACACAAACGTTCTTTGGTTATTATTTTTTCGGATTTAATAGACAGAAACAACAGTCCAGAAGAACTTATTGATGCATTAAACCACATTAAATATTCTAATAATGAAGTGATTATTTTTCAACCTATGGATGTAGCCCAAGAAATGGATCTGGACTTGGAAAACAAGCCTCATGAACTAACCGACATAGAAACTGGTAAAAAAATAAAAATATCTCCCAATGAGATCAGAGAGAGTTACAAGAAGAATTCATACAATTGGATGAATAAAATAAAGGACCTATCTGCTAAGTTTAAACTTGAATTAATTCAAGTAGATATTAACCAAAATATCGACCAAATATTACTTCCTTTTTTAATTAAAAGATCTAAAATGAAGTAGCAATATTTTATCTTCATTTATACTTTTTCTTCTCTCTTGGGGGCTATTTCTCCTCACTGATCGGTTTTTTTGTTTCCAATTTTCCAATAAAAAATTGAGAAAAATCCCAATACCCGTCTACTGACGAACCCCTACCATTTTTAATGCCTTTTCGGTTAAGAAAATTATTCTATCCAATTAAAGAAAGGATTAATTTTAAATTTAAAATCAATCCTTTCTTTATATTAAAACTACTATACTTTTGCTATAAAGACAATTGGTTTAATACGTCATCATCTATCTTAGAAAAGTCATCTTTTTTAATCTTAAACTCTACCTTAATATTTTTACGAGGTGCTACTGAATCTTTAAAATCATTTATAGATTCGATCACATCATGCGATAAAAACTGTGTATGAGTAGCGTCAATATGGATCTCAGAATACTTTGGTATATCCTGTAAAGACTGCATCAAAATATGTTTGCTTAAATAATTAACTTCTTTACTAAAAATAAAACGAACAACATAACCCACGCCATTTTCTTTTCTTTTCATCTTAACCTCAAATGGCTCATTTTGTCTATTATTTTGTAAAATGAAGTACAATGAAGTAATCAAGCCTATTGTAATACCAACTAATAAGTCGGTTATCAAAATAGCTACAACAGTTACAATAAATGGGATAAACTGTCTTAATTTCAGTGAATACATATCTTTAAATAGTTTTACACTTGCTAGTTTATAAGCAATTACAAATAAAATTCCTGCTAAACAAGCTTTAGGAATTTTGTTTAAAACAAGAGGTATAGCCAAGACTGCAACAAAGATAAAAACACCATGCAAAATTGCTGACATCTTAGTTTTCCCTCCTGCGTTTAGATTCGCTGAACTTCTTACAATTACTTGGGTAACAGGTAGTCCGCCAATCATCCCAGACACTATATTTCCCACTCCTTGAGCTACCAGCTCTTTATCTGCAGGCGTTACTCGTTTAAGAGGGTCTAATTTATCCGTTGCCTCCACAGATAAAAGCGACTCTAAACTGGCTACAACGGCTACAGTAACTGCCATCGTCATTAATGATTTAAGAAAATCGAAATCACCCATTATTACCGAGTTGTAAAACAACTCGAAATTTGGTACTTTAAACGAGCTGACAAAATTCTTTACACCACCATAGACTGGGATATTCACAATTGTTTCTCCAGTTAAAGCAAGCTTTGAAAAATCCATCACTAAAAAAAACTCATTTAATAAGATACCCATAGCCACAACTACCAGAGGACCGGGGATTAGTGATAACATTTTATTTTTCTTAAAAAAATCAGTTTTCCAAAGTAATAAAATACCCACTGAAATCATTGCGATAAGAATCGCTCCCCAATGAGGATCCTTCAAAGCATGCCATATTTCTGTAAATGTATTACGCCCATCCTCTTGAATAAACTTCATATCTCCTTCAGAGTCCGCATCAAAACCTAAAGCATGTGGTATTTGTTTTAAAAATAGCCCGAGTCCAATAGCTGCCAACATCCCCTTAATCACATTAGAGGGAAAATAATCCGCAATCACTCCTGCCTTAATAAAACCTAAGAATACTTGTATTATACCTGCTATTACCACCACAAGTAAAAAGGCTTCATACCCCCCGTTTCCTTCTTTATCAAAGTGTATAATATACTCTCCTATAATAACTGCTAACCCTGCCGCTGGACCACTCACCCCTAAAGAAGAACCACTCATCAAACCCACAACAACGCCACCAACAATACCTGCAATAAGCCCAGCAATAGGAGTTGCTCCTGAGGCCAAAGCAATACCTAAACACAGAGGTAATGCCACCAAGAAAACAACAATACTTGCTGAAAAATCGCTTTTCATTGTTGAACCAAAACCACCTTTTCCTAATTCACTTTTTTCCATAGCTTATTACATTTACGGCTACTAAATTAGTTAATACTTTTTAAATCACTAAATACTTTCACAGTATTCTACAATCGCATCTCTAATTATTGTAAAGGTCTCTTGTAAAGTTTGAGGATTGTTTTCCAAAAGAGTCACCCTAAATCCTTGTAAACCAGAATGAAAGGAAGACAAAGGCACTACACAGACTCCTTTTGATCCCAACAAATAATACACAAAACTTTTATCTAAACTAGTCTTATTATTTACCCAAGTTTTTACTAACCCTTCTATCTTTTCATCTTCTATTTTTAAAAATTGTCCTTTTTTTAATGCCTCTTTCTTGAATACAATTGTATTATAAAAAGCTCCAAAAGTTTCATTAAACGTAATATAAGGTACGTCTTGTAATATCTTAGCGACTGCTTTACTCCTTGTTCCTATTTTTTGATTTTCAGTCTCTCTATATGAACTAAAACGGCTGTCCCCCAATATTTTCGGCAAAACTATTTGAGGTAATGTAGTAGAGCAAACCTCTACCATCTTAGCATCTTCCAAAGCCCCACAAAGCCGAGAAAACTCAATGTCTTCACCTCTGTTATAAAACTCCATCCAACCACAACGGCTACCTGGCCAAGGCACTTCTTTAGAAATCCCCTTCATCGCAATCCCTGGCACACCTCCTATCACTTCTGCCAAAGCGTAAGCTTTCGCACCATTGTAAGTTATTTTGTTATAAATTTCATCACTAATAATAAACAAATCGAACTCACGAGCAATGGCTACAATTTTCATTAAGACTTCTTTCGGGTACACCATCCCAGTAGGGTTGTCTGGGTTAATAATTAATATCCCCACAATCCCTGGGTTATACTTTACGTACAAATACAATTGCTCAATATTAGGAAGCCAATCATTCTCTGGGTCTAAAGGATATGTAATAGGCTCTTTATGTGCATGAGCTGCCTCACCTGAACTGTGAGTAGAGTATGCTGGTGACGGACAAATAATCCGAGATGTAGGACTTAGGAATTGATACATTTTAGCGATAGCATCGCCTAGTCCATTAAAAAAAAGCACATCTTCTGCATCAAGAAAGACACCTCCTAAAGCGTTAGTTTGCTCTGCTACGTATTTCCTTGTATCTAAATTTCCTTTAGAATGACTGTAAGCGAATGTCTTATCATCTTGAATACTATCTGTAATAATTTCTTTTATCCAATCAGGTATTTTTGCGTTTTTTTGAATAGGGTCACCAATATTCTCCCATTGGATTTCTACCCCCAGCTTTTCTAGCTTTTCTGCCTTTTTTACAATATTCCGAATCTCGTACTCTAACTCTTCTACTCCTTCACTTAGTAACTTCTGTCTCATTGTAATGTTTTTTCAGTACACGAATCTATATAAAAAAAGTCACTATTAATACTCATCAGCAATTCGATGCTCAAAAGAATAAATCAAATGGCTTTATTCAGGCTTATCCTAAAGGTTGTTCCTTTATCTATTTCACTATGTTTCACTGTAATATTTCCTTTGTGATAATTATTGATAATCCTACGAGCAAGTGTAAGTCCAAGCCCCCAACCACGTTTTTTGGTTGTAATACCTGGTTCAAAAACTTCTTTTTGTAGTTTTCTAGTCATCCCTTTTCCAGTGTCTTTTATGTCAATATGAATTTTACTATTTTCTTCTATAAAAGAAAATGTAATCGTGCCAATACCCTCCATCGCATCTACTGCATTTTTAGATATATTTTCAATCACCCATTCAAACAAAGGTCTGTTTAGCATTGCAAACAATGGCTCTGGGTTTTCTTTCACGACAAACTCTACACGTTTAGATACACGTTTTTTCAAATAATATACGGCGTGATTTAATGTCTCATAAACATCCAAAGCATCAAGACTAGGAGTTGAACCAATTTTAGAAAATCGTTCTGTAATTACTTCTAATCGATTAACATCTCTTTCCATTTCGTAAATAGAATCATCCTCAGGATATTGAGATTTCAACAGCTCCAACCACGCCATCATAGAGCTTATAGGTGTCCCTAATTGATGAGCAGTCTCTTTGGACATACCCACCCAAACTTGGTCTTGCTCTGCCTTCCTACCTATCGAAAACAAAAAGTACGCCACAGCAACAAATATTCCTATCACCAAAAACTGAATATAAGGAAACCATTTTAACCTGTTTACCGTCTCTGACTCAAGATAATACACGTAATGAGTAGCGTCCCTCAATTCTACAGGGATTGGAGTATTTTGTTTTTTCATATAGCCTAGTATCTTATCTACTTTGGCTTCTACATGCATCTTTTTCTCTTTTGAACTTAACATGTACGTCGCAGATTTTATATTATAGGCGATTATATTTTCTTGCGTTTTATCGGTGTAAACCACGGACACATTAGCACTATTAAGTACTACATCTGTAATAAATGACTTTATGTAGTCATCTAATACTAAGCGTAATTGTGTGAAAATCTTAGAGTCATTATAATAAAGATAATTGGTAACACCTGGTGATACTTGTATGTGAATGGGCGGATATTTTTTTTGCATCGAGTTTATCAAAACTCTTCTCTTGGCAGGGCTAGCGAGTAAATCATCATCTATATTACGGACACTCAGAAAATCCTTATTGCTGTTAGTCAGTATTACTGGGATTGTGGTGTTGTTTTTTATTATTTTAAAATAAAATTCTAAACCATATTGAGGGTCAACAATTCGCTCTAATTGTTTGGTTGCTGCCGCTAATAGCTCTACCTTTTTCTTTTCTTCTTCAGCTATCAGTGTAAATAAATTCTCTGTAACATTTACGAGTTCTGCTTTTTCTTGAATGGCATTTGCCCACAGTTCTACTTGCTTCCGTTCATCATCTTTGATATTACTAACTAATATATTGGCATAGACTACTGAGCCTATAAAAATAATAATCGACACCATAAAAAGTATCGCTTTCCAAATTCGCTTACGCTGATATATATCCACTAGTAATGTGTTTTCCGTTTCTAAAGATATAAACTTTTATTAAGAATTTATATCGCTCTTGAGTCTAAATACTCTTTCAACTATAAATTTTCTTATTAGAATTATTTATCCTAAACTAATATTAATTTTTTTTGTACTTTTTCTAAACGATTGAGGGGGAAATCCTTCCAAAAAAACAGAATAGACTCCGACTGAAGGGAGTGTCATATAAAAAATCAAAATCCTCCTGAGAAACTTGTTGTATCTGAGTCTTGAAAATTATCCACTCTTAATGAGTCAGAAAAATTATTTCCCCCACCTGTAGAATCTTCTACATAAACATCACGCATTGGCACTACGTAAAACCTCTTTTTATACGATTTTGATTTTTTTCTTTTTACCGTTGGTCCCATAGACAAACCATTTTTATTTTTTTTAGATGGCTGAATAGGAAAATCTTCTCTTGGTTTATTGGCACTATTATAATCAAAATCTGTGGACAAATTAGGGCTACCTCCCTCATGGTGAATATCTGTAATCGCTGTACCTCCCTCTTCTTGTTTTTGCTCTTCAAAGTAAGTAAAAAATGAATCCTGAGACTCTTTGTCCAATAAAAAATAGCTTTGGTAAGCTGGACATATCTTTTTTGTACAAGACATCCCTAACAAAGCTATTAAAGTAAAAACTATATATTTCAATCTTTTATTCATATCCATTTTCTAGCGAACAGAACACCAAAGATACAATTTTTATCAAAAAAAACTATGATTTCTAACTACTTATAACGTTTTCTGAAATCAATTCGTTGTTTTTCTCTACTAATCACTAGCTTTGCTATCTCCAACGAGGATCTTTTTTTTAATAATGCCTTGCTAAACTTTTGCTCATCTACATCCATACGATACATTACCTGCAAAAGTTTCTCAAAATGATGATTAATGTAAACGACTATTATTTTATCTAAAGCCAATAACACATCTTCTTCAGTGCCATCTTGCAAGACTAACCCTGTCTCTTCTGTAAATTCTTTTTGTAAGTAACGAATCAACATCACTTCACTAATTTCGAAATCGCTTTAAACTCATCAGTCCCCGCTTTCCTACACCATTCAAAAAGTAATGACTCACAAGTAGTTAGAATCACTCCCTCCTGAATCAGCCTTTCTATCGCTATTATTTTATCTAATTCCTTTCGGGACGAAACTGCATCAATCACTACAATTGGCTCATAATTATTTGCCTTAAGATCTATTGCCGTTTGCAATACACATATATGTGACTCTATCCCTACTAGTATCACATGTTTTTTATTCGCTTTCGCTAAAAAATCATAAAAAGAGGCATTTCCTAAACAAGAAAAAGAAATTTTCTCGATGCTATGTATTGGCTCAAAGCATTGCTTAAGGCTAAAAAGAGTTTCTCCCAAACCTTTTTTATACTGCTCCGACAGGATAACTGGAATTTTTAATTCAGTACTCCCTTTTAACAAAACTTCAATATTTTGAGCTAAAGGTTCATGGTTATAAATATGCGGAAACAATCGTTCTTGCACGTCTATCAAAACCAAAACTGACTCTTCTCTAAGGATTCTCACAACTTTGTATCGTTAAGTAAATCATCTATATTTTTGAGCGAATCTATAAAAGATTCTCTCACTTTACTAGCATACGGATTCTCGTTTTCTATTGTTAAAAACAAATCCATCGAATCTGATCCTAAATTACGTTTAATATTGAGCAAATATTGATAAGCAGGGGTTTTTTGCTCTACATCTGGGATATCCATCGCATTCATTGCCCTACCAATAAAGTGAGTCAATGCCTGTACATAAGCCATTTGTTTATCGTGTACTTCTGGAGTGTGCATCAAAACATTTAACTTCAACTCATCCTTAAAGAAACACTCCAAGCTACGTGTTTTTGTAGTCCTCACAGGACAAATCACAATATTCAAACCCTCTATCCCGTCCCTACCACTCTGAGGACCAAATAAAGGATGCGTCCCTATAATATCGACCGTAGTAGGCAAATATTGCTTCATCAACGAAACTGGCTTTACCTTTACCGATGACACATCTATACAAATTGCATCTGGACGAATGAAGCCAGACACCTGTTTGAGCAGACTTTCGAGAAACTGTACCGGCACACAAAAAACCACCAAATCTTTACTCGCCACCTCTTTCAAGTCCGCATAGTCAAGCCCTAATGCTTTTGCCTCTTGTGACTTATCGTGAAAATCACAAACAGAAACTTCAAAATATTGTTTTAGAATTGGAGCAATAAACTGCCCAAAACTCCCAAACCCTATCAACCCTAATTCTTTCATAATTAAGCCTTAATTTTATAATTCTTATACCCCATTTCATAAGTAAAATAAGTTGCCAAAAAATCTTTAAACTTATCTTTTAGCGTTTTTTTATTCAGCGAAATATCATAATCAAACTTCCAATTAGATTTCTCTATTCTATCCTTTATCACCGAAGGATGAGTGCCTTCAAATTTCTTCAATTCCTTCACATGCTGAGCATAATCAAACTCTTCTGCATCAATTACATTCCTCTCAAGCCACTGGTCATTGTGCCATAATTTATGAAAAGTCTCTTGTTTCCGTTGCATCGCCCTAGGGTCTTTTACCCAACCATAGTGATACATATAAGCATCAATTACTGCCACATTAAGCTTCTCATCACTTCCCTTCCTAAAACCTTGAGCATCCCTATAAGAATAAATGTTTTTATTATTTTTAATCACCCTAATCTCATTTTTATACCAATTAGAAGAAGCCCCTACATAATCATACGAACCATAAAAATGCAAGTATTTAAACAGCAAACCATCAACATCATCATTGTCTTTATGCCTGAGCATCCCTTCCTTAATGGCTTCTAAATACTGCTCATGAATCACCTCATCACCTTGTATATAAAACGCCCAATCAGTATCAGGTGGTATATATTGAAAAGCTTTATCAGTCTCTACCGCCAACACTCTCCCACCCTCTCGTAAGCTCTCGTCCCACTCAGTCTCTATTATTTTTATTTTATCCTTATCAATACTTCTAATTAAATCAATCGTATCATCATCCGATTTTCCTACCGCTACCACAAAATCGTCACAAATAGGCAAAATAGATTTAATCGCCTCTACAATTGGATAATCATATATCAAAGCATTTTTTATAAACGAAAAACCTGTTACTTTCAAATCAATTAATATTATATATTCAAAACCCTGACAAAGTACAAAAAAAGTTCGTCAATCATCTCCTCCTTTCATCATTAATTCTTCACAAGGGTCTTTCTCCACTCGCCAAAAAGGCGAGCCTATGGGGTAGAGCTTTACACTATATCTTTTTTGTTTTTTTATCCTACATTTCAAAAAAATCAATACAATACTGAAAACAAAAAAGATACCGTTTCAACCCTTAAGCCTTTCACGAAATAACATTTAACACCATCAATTAATATATTTATCAAAAAAAAATCAATGTTTCTTATCAAAAATTAACATCTTTACTAAAAAAAATCTATATTCAAAACCCATAAAACAAAACCAATACAATTATGTACAAAAAACTAATGTTATCGTTAACAGTTGCCTCTTGTTCAGTTGCAATTTCATTTGCTCAAGACAGTTCTTACGTAGTAGATATCCCCTCAGAAGTAACAAAAATAATTGACGTTACTTATGTAAGTAAAACAGCTGTAATCTCTAAGTACCACAACGAAGTAGAATTAGAAAATGTTGGAAAACTTGAACTTACGCAACTTTATATAGAGCGAGTAAGAGTCTTGACAGAAGTAATGCCATACATGGCACTTAGTACGCACGCAGCAGGAGAAGACCTTCAAAAACTAGGCGTACCTAAGACAAAAGAAAATGTATCTGACTTACTAAGAGAAGTAAAAAGTAAAGAAGAATACCTCAACACACTTGATATAACTTTACAAGATGTCGTTCCTTATTCTGACAAAGACAAAATCATTTGGAGCATCTTATTTATGGAAGATATCATCCATAGAATAGAAGCTCAAAAAAAATCATACTAAACCATGAAAGTACTACTCATTGTACTAGCCTGTGTATTTTGTGCCAGTTTTAGCTTTTCTCAAAAGAAAACCGAAACTGTACGAATTGTAGATAAAGTAAAAATCAACATCTACCACAACCCTCATGACTTAGCCAAACTTGGAAAACATTCTCTAAAGAAGCTATACATAAGAAGAGTAATCGCCTTTATGGAGCTAGCACCTTTTCTTTCTCACCAAGTGAGCGGAGGATCGTCTACTAGCGACTTAGAAGTTCCGATGAATAAAACCAGACTTAAAAAGCTTAAAAAATACGAAAAAAAAAGACACAAGTATTACACAAGCCTTAAAGCTACGCTCAACAAAACGATTAACTATGCCGACAAAGGCGACATCATTAATCGCATTGTTTTAGTTGATAACGCCATCGGAGATTTATTCAATTACATCAAAGAGAGAGAGCAACTCCAACAAGACAGAATAGACAGATTAAAAAGAGGGAGGAAGTAAACCTTTCTTTTTTGTCTAACTCAGAGAAAAACCTCAAATTAGTACCCAATTAAGAAATCAATAAATAACCTAGGAAATAATACTCCAATGAGAAAACACATAGTAGCAGGAAACTGGAAATTAAACAATGATTTGGCGGCAAGCCAAAAGTTAGCAAAAGAATTAGTGGAGCTAGCAGACGCAGAAACGTCTAACTTAGATGTAGACATCATCGTTAGTCCTACGGCAGTAAACATTTATCCTGTGACTCAAATCACTAAAGATTCTAAGATAAAAGTAAGTGCTCAAAACTGTTACGACAAAACATCAGGAGCTTATACTGGAGAACTTGCTGTAAGCATGATAAAATCCGTAGGAGCAGAAGCGGTAATAATCGGTCATAGTGAAAGAAGGGAGTACTTCTCTGAATCTGATGAGTTTGTAGGTGCAAAAGTAAAAGCAATACTAGCGGAAGGACTTCTTCCTATTTTCTGTTGTGGAGAGACATTAAGCCAAAGAGAATCTGGCATTCATTTTGACTTTGTAAAGTCTCAAATCACAAATAGCTTATTTAACCTTTCGGAAGAAGACTTCAAAAAAGTCGTTATCGCTTATGAACCAATTTGGGCTATCGGGACAGGAGTAACTGCTTCTAGCGACCAAGCACAAGAAATGCACAAAGAGCTTAGAGACCACTTGGCTTCTAAATACGGGCAAGATGTAGCTAACGAAACTTCTATCCTATATGGTGGTAGCTGTAAACCTTCTAATGCTAAAGAGATTTTCTCTCAACCAGATGTAGATGGTGGTCTTATCGGTGGGGCGGCTCTTAATGCTCGTGACTTTATTGATATAATTAAATCATTCTAAGCAATTAGACGGTTTGCACTAATATTATCTTTCATGGCTTTGCTCCTCTTTGTAAGAGCAAAGCCTTATCAAGCAAAACAAGACATTAATTACTGTCAGGTTTACGGAAGTATTTATATAGAATCCAATATCGAAATGGCGGATTATTCTATTTTCATACAACCAGAAGAAGCCTTTGCAGACTTAGTCGCCTACAAAACGGATGACGCTCTTTACGCTTCCGCTAATGGCTTGTGGTACATCACCAATCAAAAAGCATTTGCAGACCACATAATTTATTTCAGTACTACCGAATCAAATGCAGATTTTTCCGTATATTTCACAGATAATGAATCCTTTGTAGGTTGTAAATAAATAAAGCGTGGCTTTTTTCGAAATAAGTATTCAGGTAAACCCTGATTTTAATGAGATTTTAATTGCAGAACTAGCCGAATTGGGCTATGACTCTTTTCAAGAAGAAGAAAGTCAATTACTTGCCTATATAACCCCTCAAGTCTATAAAGAAAAAGATTTAAAGGCTTTATCTGATAAATACTCCTCGCTTTTTTCTTTTAAATTCCAACAAGGAATCCTTGAAGACAAAAATTGGAACAAAATTTGGGAAGAAAACTTCAAGTGTGTAGAGCTAGACGATAGATGTTTAGTGAGGACTCAAAATTTTAAACCTACAAAATCATATCAATACGAAATCATTGTAAACCCTGCAATGGCTTTCGGTACTGGGCATCATGCCACTACCCAATTGATGATGAAGGAATTATTCAAAATAGAGGAATGGAAATCTAAAAGTTTGCTAGATGTAGGTTGTGGCTCAGGAATATTAGCTATTCTAGGAAAAACATTAGGTTCGAGGTATGTGTCGGCAATTGATTTGGACAAAAAAAGCACGGATAACACCAAAGAAAATTGTGAATTAAACAATGTTGAATTTCTTATTACACAAGCAACTATACAAGAATTAGAATGGTCCGAATCATATAACGTGTTGGTTGCTAACATCAATAAAAATGTGCTATTAACAGACTTACCTTATTACAAAAAAGCTGTAAAAAAAGGAGGGAATTTGTTATTAAGCGGTTTTCACGAAAGTGACATAAAAGATTTAGAAAAAGCAGCCAAAGGCTTCACGCTCAACTGGACGAGTAAAAAAGAAGAATGGGTGTCAATGAATTTAACTAGAAATGAAGAATAAATTATACATACTTACAGTATTGCTAATTAGCATTACATTAGCTTGGGGGCAAGGAAAAATTTCCAGTGACCCAGAGCAATTCTTAAAAGACATAGAGCAAAAAGCCTTATTATCTAAAGAACACATTGCCAAAACTAGCGTACAGCAATTACGAGATGTTTGGACTAGTCCCGCAATGACTGAAGCAAACAAAAAACGCATTATCGGAATTATTAGGTATATGCACAAGAGTAGAATTAGCTTCTACCCTAATAGCACCTCTTTTATGAATGCAGTTTATTATGGTGCCGGCTACCGAAATTTCACTGCTGAGCAATTAGAAGGCTTTCTAAAAGTTGCTTCTTTTACATTCAAAAATCAAAAAAAGACAGATGCTATTGCTTTCTTTAAATATACTGTCCTATTCTTATCTGAATCCAAATTATCTACTGGTACAGTAGACAAATCTATTATCGCCAAAGAAGGGGATATTTCTTTTGAATACAACAACTCTCCTTATCAGGTTGAATACGTTTCGCCTTTCAAAGATCAAGAAATTGAAGAAGATGATTCCGAAAACAATGACAATGTCCAAAAAGAAAAATTTAAATGGGGTGAAAAGGAAGGAAACTGGAATGATTGGAGTACTGTAGATGAAGAAGAAATCTCAAAAGAGGAAGATACAAAAGTTACTACAACAGCTTCTATGTTCATGAACCCTATTCTTCCTGATATCATGGGGCCTACAATTATCATCAAAAACACCGACTTGGTTCTTAAAACTAAGCACGACTTTACCACCATCTACGCCACAGATCTTTATGTAAATGTATTGACCCAAAATGTGATTGGCTCAGCAGGAAGTATAGACTGGAAAAATGCAGGACTTCCCGAGGTAAAAGCAGAAATAGCTATTTATTCATTCAACGCACGCTATCCGCACATTATAGCTGATGGAGTGAAACTAATATATCCCGAAAAAATAGAAGGAGAAGTAGTAGGACTACTTGAGTACAAAAGCACCGACCACCTTGTACCTGAAACAGCAATATACCCTAGGTTTGTTTCTTATGTCACCAATGTAAAAGTACTCGACTTAGCTCCTGGATTAGAGTTTCATGGTGGATTTGGGCTAAAAGGGTCTACAATTAATACTGGATCAATTTCTAAAGGAAAAGGCACTTTATTTGTCCGAGATAGTACCAATATCATTAAATCAAAAATCATTTCTCGAAACTTTACTTTAAAAGACAGCGTAGTAGTCGCTATCCCATCTCGTGTTACTCATTATTTTGGACAAGATTCAATAGTTCATACTGGAGTTAAATTCAAATACGAAGTACCTCAACATAAGATTACTTTACAACGAGGGACGGGGGTTTTTAAATACACGCCTTACAACGACCCTTTACACTCTTTAGACATTAACGGAGATGAGCTTACTTGGAACATCCAAGATACTGTGATGCACTTTTCTATGGGTTCCTTTAATAGTGGACAACCCGCTTATTTTTCTTCTATGAATTACTTCAATTACCCTGAATTTTTCAGGATGAGAAGTTTATTCCCTTTTCACCCCGTAGCAATGATCAACCAGTATAGAAAGAAAGCCAAAACTGACAATTTTTATGCGGTAGATGTAGCTAAATCTAATCAACTAAACGAGTCTCTTGTTAAAAAATCATGTCAATTATTAAGTGCTTATGGTTATATAGATTATGACCCTTTTTCTAGCTTAATCATTATCAACGAAAAGATGAAACGCATCATGCAAGCAAATAGAGGGAAGCGAGATTATGATGTAATCTCAATAAAATCAATTTCTCCTCCTCAATACAATGCTACACTTAACCTCAACAATAACATCCTTACCATATACGGTGCTCAAGAATTTTTACTTAGTGACTCTAATAATGTAAGGTGTTTTCCTAAAGATGGTATTGTAAAGATACTTCCTGGGCATAATATGGAGTTTGATGGTACTGTGCGAACCTCAAGTTATGTGTTTAACGGAACTGATTTTAAATTTGACTATGAAAAATTTACTTTAGATTTAATTCATATCGATTCTATTAAGTTTGATGTTGTCGTAATGGATTCAGTAGGTGGGACAAAAAGATTAAGTAACAAACTCTCATACTCGGCAGGAATCTTACAAATTGATGGTCCAAAGAACAAATCTGGATTAAAAGATATGCCTGCCTATCCGATTTTTGAAGCTGACAAAGGTGCTTCTGTATTATTTAATGGAAATGAAATACTAGGAGGAGCTTACGATACAACCATTCAATACAAAATACCGCCTTTCAAGCTTGACAGTTTAACAGGTGATATTAGTGCTGGACTTCAGTTGGATGGGGATTTTAGCTCTGGAGGAATTTTTCCTGATTTTAAAGAATTATTAGAAGTACAGGGAGATTTATCTTTTGGTTTTAAACACGACACTCCAAAAGAAGAAGGTTATCCCCTTTACAAAAATGAGGAGATGCGTTTCTACGGAAAGATATCAATGAGTAACAAAGGTTTGAGGGGGAATGGTTATGTCAAATACCTCAACACTACTCTTTACTCTTCTGATTTTGTCTTTTTTCCAGACTCGGTATTGGCGATTGGGGACAGTGCTATAACAACTGAAGGACCATGTCCCTCTGCCAACGCAGGTGTTACTTTTCCTCAGATGGACATAGATGGCTATCAAATGAAATGGTACCCCAAACAAGACTCTATGGCTATTGGAACATTTGGAAAATCTTTTGAATTTTACGATCACTATGTAACATTAATGGGAGTAATTAATATCTCTAAAAAAGGTGCTTTTGGTAGTGGAATCATGTCGTCAAAAGGGGCGAGAACTATATCTGAAAAAATAAATTATTCGGAACGAAGCTTTGTTGCCCATAGTGCAGACTTTGAAATACTCTCTAACGTACTAGGCAAGCCCGCCATGCGTTCTGACTTGGTAAAGGTAGAGGTAAATATAGATAAAAAAATAGCTAGATTCTCTCCAGAAAGCGAGAGAGCGAGTAATGAATTTCCTTTTTTAAGCTATAAAACCTCTCTCAACGAAGGTATTTGGTACATAGACCAAAGAAAGGTAGAGATGGAGTTATCTTCAGGAGATAGTGCCACTGCTCTATTCTACTCTACCCGTGCTAGACAAGATTCTATTCACTTTTCGGCTAGAAAGGCCACTTACCTGATGGACTCTCTACGCTTGTATGTCTCTGGAGTAGACAAAATAAATATTGCTGACGCTGCCATTATCCCTAAAGATGGAAATTTAGTAATTACCAAAGATGCTCGAATCTTAGAAATGCAAGGTAGTCGCATAGAAATGGATACTACTCATGCTTATCATCAGTTAATAAATTGTAAGATGAACCTACTCTCTACGTCAAGAATGGTAGGAACAGCCATCTACAAGTACGTAAATAGTGGTGACGACACTATGAATATTAATTTCTCACATTTTGAGTATACAGATGTGAGTGAAGAAAAAGCGAAAGAGGAAGACTGGAATACTTTCTCGGAAGCTAAGCTTAAAGCTGAAGATAAATTTTATATCGCCCCTCAAACTTTGTTTAAAGGAAGTGTAAAGATGTATTCTCAGCGTAAGGCTCTAGTTTTTGATGGTGAGGTTGCCTTACAACTAACTGGCACAGATGGGAATGGGTGGATTCCCTTTTTTAAAGATGATGATTCTAAAGACATTGTTATTAACCTTGAAAGCTCTGGAAAAAAGAATGATGAAAACCCTAACTCTATTGGTGGTTTTTACTTTGACGTAAAGTCACGGCAATATTATGGAAAGTTCTTAGGTGCGGCAATTAAACCAACTGATCAACGAGCATTTGGAACTTCTGGAGCATTATCACAAGATTATGTAAATAAAGTATTTACTGTAGGAGATACAGGTGTTGTACATGGTGGGATATCTGGTAAAGCTTTTACCTATAAAGAAACCCAGAGTATCTATCACTACATTGGGGATTTTGATTTACTAACAAACTTTGACACACATGAAGAAGAAATAGAAGTTGCTTTTGCCGGTGAAGGTGAACACTATTATATAGATTCAACTTTTGATATCACAGGGATTTGTGCCATCAATTATATAATGCCTAGTAAGATGTATGAAACAATGGCTTTAGATATTAGTGAGCAAGCTAAAGCAATTATTACTATGCCTGCCATTGTCCCTAATGATATACTATATCGGGATTTATCCAATTTAGACAACAACCCTAAAGTTGGGATTTCCACAAAAGAAGCGATGAATCAAGGTTCTACAGATTTATTTAAATTTTCTAAAAAAGCAAGTGCTGGAATTGTATTCAATAAGATAAACCTATTGTACGACAAAAAAACAAGGTCTTGGTATTCTAAAGGAGACTTACATTTGTCTAACATTAATAAAACTGAAATTAACGCTATTATCAGCAAAGGTTATGTAGAGATAAACAAAGGTAGAAAAAGTAACAAAATACAAGTATACCTAGAAATTGGTGATGCTTGGTACTATCTAAACTTCAGTAAAAATAGTTTTTCTGCGACATCTTCTAATCAAGAATTTAATACATTAATGTTAGAAAAAGTTTCTTATGCTTCTAGACCTTGGGCTTATTTTTATAAAGCAGGAAAGCGTTCACATAAAAACAGATTCCTGAATAGTTTTAAAGCTAAATATCTACTAGGTGGTGCGGTTGACACATCTGATATAGACGATGGATTATTAGAAGGGATTGACTCGCTAAACATAGATGACGAATCACTAGACAATGGTAACACTATGGATAGCTTAGAAAATGAAGACTTATTAGATGAACTTGATAACTTAGGAAGTGGGAACACAGAAGAAGAAATCGATAACACGCTAGACGACATAGATGATGCAGACATTATTCCTGACGAACCTAATCCAGAAGAAGAAACAGAAAATGATATCATCAATAATTCTTTAGAAAATGATGAATCATTAAATGAGTTAGATGAACTAGGAGAAAATGAAACTGAGGAAGAGATTAACTACGAAGAATAAAATTTTGACATAACAAAAAAAGTAGAAAATATAGAAAGTCAAAAGCATAAAAAAGAAAAACCAAACAAAGAAAGAATAACAATTACAACACACTAGGATTATGCCAATTAGGATAAAAAGAGACCGAGGATTTAACGAAAATGATAACCGTAAAATCATTCCTCCCAACAATGACAGAGGTGGTGGCAGTGGCTTTCCTGGTGGCGGAATCCTAAAATCACTGCTCCCGATACTTATCGGACTTGTCATGAAAAAACCTAAAATTATGATTCCTATCATTATAATTGGGGGATTATTTTATTTTATGAAAGGTTGTGATAGCTCAACAGTTGCTAGTGTAGACAACAGTAATAATTCGTCCTTTGCTAGAGGTGCAGACTTAGACGAAAAAGTATATGACAAGGCAGAAGTTTTTGCACCTCTAGCAAGTGTTTCTCGTAATACCTTGCCAGAGAAAGTATCTCTAGCCAAATATTGTCCTCCCCGCCTTAATCAAGGACAACAAGGCTCTTGTGTAGGATGGGCAAGTTCTTATGCTGCACGTAGTATCTTATACGCTAAAGAAACCAATCAAAAATTAAATACAAAAACAGCTTTCAGCCCCGCTTATGTTTATAATAAAATAGCCTTACAAGATTGCCAAGGTTCTTTCTTGCTTAACGCAATGAAAACGATGCACCAAGAAGGTGATTTAAGAATGCAGGACTTTCCGTACAATGAACGTACTTGTACCAACGAACCTTCTTCTTCTCAAAATAGAGCAGCTTCTCCATATAAAATAAAAGGATACAACCGACTATCTAAAGGTGGTAACAATTACAAAACAGACCTTCAGGCCATCAAGCAAAATCTAGCACAAGGAGCACCAGTCGTTATCGGAATGATGGTAGGTGGTACGTTTATGCAAGGCATGGCAGGGCACAAGGTATGGAGACCCACTCAGGCTGATTATAGCCAAAGAGGATTTGGTGGACATGCTATGTGTGTCATCGGTTATGATGACTACCTTGATAATGGAAAAGGTGGATTCCAAATCATGAATTCATGGGGACCAGAATGGGGAGAAAATGGCATAGGATGGATTTCTTATAAAGATTTTAAATATTTTACAAAAGAAGCCTATGGACTTTACCCAATGGGAAATACCTCAAAAGAAGCCAGTAGATTCGATATTGAATTTGGGTTATTATTAAATAAGTCAGGAAAACACATCTCTCTCAAACAAATGGATGGCAATTATTTTGAAGGTCTATCGTCAATCAAACCAGAGCAAGAATTCAAAATAGAAGTGACCAATACAGTAGAATGTTACACTTATGTTTTTGGGCAAGAAACTGACGAAAGTAGTTTTGTACTATTCCCATATACAGCTAAGCACTCTCCATACTGCGGTATCACAGGAACTAGGGTTTTCCCTCATGACCACTCTATGTACCCAGATGACAAAGGCAATAAAGACTTTATGGCTATTGTTGTCACAAAAAAACCATTAGACTATACTAGTTTTAACAAAAAGATTTCTGCTGCTACAGGAAACTATGCTCAAAAGCTAAAACAAGCAATTGGAGGAAATACTGCAAAAAACATACAGTACAGTGGTGCTAATGGTAATATGAAGTTTTCTTGCCGAGCATCTGACAATGAGATGGTAGGAGTAGTTCTCGCTTTTAATAAATAATTAGTAGCAATTAAAAAATGAAGTACTTCATAACAATATCGATTCTGATAATATCGAATTTCTCTTTTGGACAGACGGAAGACCATAAGAGAAAAATTGGGCAATTAGAGCCGGGGATTTGGTTAGGGATTTGGGATAAGGGAAACTCAAGTGAATCAATAAAAGTTGACACCTTAAGTTATAATGACATTCCTAAAACTATTGACTTTAGAGGAACCGTTGTTGATGCTCTCAAATGGACCGATTCTAGCGGAGAGAATATTTTAATTCAAACTGTAACAGGAGATTTTACTTGGAAAGACTATGATAAAGATTCAACTGACTATATGATTCAAGATAAATCTGAATTGTATGCATACTTATTTCAAAAAAGTGCACATGACAAGGGTTTTAAAAGAAAATGGAGAGTTTATGACTATATCGAATGTGATGGTGTTGATTGGTTTACGGGATTTGTACCACAACAATTACAGATTTGGATCATGATGGGATAACTGAAATATCATTACCATATGTTTCAATTTGTCGTGGAGGAATGGATCCTGGTGTAATGAAAATAATAATGTATGAAGGTGCGACTAAGTATGCTTTGAGAGGTTCAACAATGCTTATGTGTAACAGCAAAAACCCATACGGAGGGGAATATAAGCCAACCGATAATTTAAAAAACAACAAACCATTTATGAAATTTCTTCAAAAACATTGGGATAGAAATAAATGTGAGAATAGAAAGTATTACTAAAAAAAGCTAGTGACACTGTATATAACAGGGACTCTGTAGTTCAGTGTTATAAACCTACGGAGACAAATTGTTGACTTGGCGTTTAAAAATTAACAAATTTAACCTGTAGCCGTATTTTAGAACAAGACACAAAAACAAACTCAGGTGAAAATATACGCAATAAGTGGACTTGGAGCAGATAGACGAGTTTTTGAGTATCTAACACTCGAAAACGAACTTATATCACTTGATTGGATAATACCAAAAAAAAGTGAGCCGATAGAAAGCTATGCAAAACGATTTGCTGAGAAACATGGAATTGATAAAGAAAATAATTTCATAATATTGGGGGTTAGTTTTGGTGGTTTAATTGCAACAGAAATAAGTAAATTATACAAACCAAAAATGACAATTTTAATTTCGTCAGCGGAAACGAAAAATGAGATCAACAAATTTGGAAAACTAATTGGACGAATTGGAATAACGAAAATATTACCAAAAAAACTATTTGACCCACCAAGAAAAGTTGCACATTATTTATTTGGAACTGATAAGAAAGAATTATTGAACTCCATATTAGATGACACAGATTTAGACTTTTCCAAATGGGCAGTTAACGAACTTTTAAATTGGGGAAATAACACGAAATTGAAAAATGTATTAAAAATCGGTGGGAGTAAAGACAAATTGTTGCCGCCGATAGATGAAAAAACAATAATCATTGAAGGTGGAGAACATTTTATGATTGTTGATAAAGGAACAGAAATAAGTAAAATAATAAACGAATACTTAAAAAGTACGGCACCCATACACAAACCGTTAGCAACAACTAAAAAAAAAAAACAGACCTAATAATGAACAAAGAAATATTGTCCTCTTCCATTCTATTGGAAAATGAAAAAGTCATATTGATTCCATTTGAAGATGTAAGAAATCAAAGAAATAATATTTGATGATGAAATTCGGGAATTCATGGGGATGTATATTAGGACTGAACAAGATTTTCAAAACTACATTAAAAATACGATAAAAGATAAAAATAATGGGACTTGCTACCCTTTTTTAATAGTGGACAAAAAGAGTAATCGTATAGCTGGAAGTTCAAGGTATGGGAACATAAATCAAGCAAGTAAAAAATGTGAAATTGGATGGACTTGGTACGGCAAAGATTTCCAAGGAACTGGACTAAACAAAGCCTGTAAATATGAACTATTGAAATTTGATTTTCAATCTATAGGGTTTCAGCGAATTCAATTTAGTGCTGACGAAGAGAATGTCAGGTCTCAAAAAGCTATTAAAAGACTTGGGGCAACAAAAGAAGGGCTTTTCCGAAATAACTACATTGACTCAAAAGGAAGGAGTAAAAATGATATCTATTTTAGTATTATCAAAGACGAATGGCTGGATATAAAAGAAAATAATTTTAAAGCGTTTAAATAAAAAAAACATTAACCTATGATTGCAAAGACACCAACACCACCATACTACGCTGTGATTTTCACTTCAACCAGAACAGTAGATGATAATGAATATTCAAAAACGGCTGATAGAATGGTCGAACTAGCAAAACAACAAAATGGATTTCTTGGTGTTGAAAGTGTGCGAGATGAAATTGGAATAACGGTTTCCTATTGGCGAGATTTAAAAGCAATAAAAAGTTGGAAAGAAAATGCAGAGCATTCTATTGTAAGAGAAAAAGGGAAAACGGAATGGTATAAGGCTTTTAATACCAGTTTAACTATAATATGAGTCTAATTTAGATTGAATTGTTTTTTG